>DALZBD010000347.1:0-4784 GCA_031977515.1 Bacteroides sp.
TACATTGTAGAGTCCATATAAGGGGAAAAAGCTGATCAGTGCCCATCCCAGGATCTTGAGCCAGAGTTGTTCATTCTTTTCGCTGTAGAGGAAAAGACCACGGCGACCCACTATCATACCAAACAGGAAAAGTCCCATAGTCTGCAGCAGACGGCCATATTCCAGCGCATAAGCGAAGTTGGCCAGCTGACCCTCCCAAAGGTTCATTTTTACGGTCTCGAGGAAGTTTCCGTTTTTCTGTAATTCAAAGGCTACTCCGAAATAGTAATTCGTGAGACTATCGCCGACCTGATATTCGGGGTTGGCAAGTGCATAGATCAGTTTGCCCCAATCCATGGGTTGCAGGATGAGTACAGTAGCCAGTATCAGCACCGCACGATCCGGCAGGCGACAGCAAAGAGGCAGAATAAGCCCCAGCAAAGCATACATGGTGAGGATCTCACCGGTAAAGAACATGGCGTTGAACTGACCGATGAGCAGTAGCAGGAAGAGCCGCCAGATGAAGCGCAGACGGAAGTCTTTGCCTTTGCGACGCTGGTTGTCGTTCTGTATGTAGAAACTGAATCCGAAAAGCAGCGAGAATACGGCATACGCTTTTCCACCAAAGGTAAAGAAGAGTCCATCCCAGATGGCTTTGTCGGTAAATTTCATCCATTCAAACGGTACTGTCTCCGGAAAAGAATAGAAATTGAAATGTTCGATGCTGTGGAGGATGATGATGCCCATGACGGCTATTCCTCTGAGAACGTCTGCCACGTCTACGCGTGGGTTAGAGAGCGGTTTTGCTTGTTGATTTTCCATGATATAAAGGTATGTTTGTTATATGTTTAAAGGTGTATTGTAAAGTTGTTGTATGGGAGTACTTCTCGTCACCCTCGTCACACGGGAGTTGTACTCCCGTGGATTCTACTATAAGGACATCTTGTCCGCTTATTATATCTATGTTTCATGGGTACTTTGTTTTTTCGGATTAAAAATCCTTATAGTAGAAATGCTCGGATAGCATATCCTCGCCTCGGGATATCTTCGCCTCGGGCCTCGGGTGTATTCAACAGTTGTTGAGGCGTACTTCCTGTTTAGAAGCGTACCTGTATCTGAGCCTGTATCCGGTGTGAGTTGTCTCCGTGTTGCTTGTCACGGTAGGTATATTGTGCCTGTAGACGACAACGGGGATAGAACCAGTATTGTACGCCGGCTATATAGTTGGTCTGTTTTTCATCCACCGATTTGTTGCGGTTGATATAGTCGTACGAGGCAATGATATCGAATTTAGGGCACACGTGGTAGTTGGCTGTTGCATAGAAACCGTCGCTGCGTACACTACCGTCTTTACCGGCCAGGTATTCGGTGCGCAGGCTCACCGGTTTGGTATCTATGATACCTCCCACGGCCCACCGGTTGCGGTCGTAGTTTTCATTTGCCTGAATGGTGTTGTATGGAGATTCTGCCACGGCATTTCCTTTACCTTTGATAAACGATCCGCCGATAGACAGCCAGGAGAGTGGATTCACCAGCAGGCTACCTACGATGTCTTTCTGATCGTTCCTGTCTTTGATGTTGATACCCTGTCCGTTCATTACGGCAAGGTGGTAATAAAGATACTTGTTGAGGAGTTCTCCGTGTATCATCATTCCGATGTCACGTCCCGAAGTTCCTCCATACAGCGGATCGCTGTTGTCTATCCCTGCGAGGTAGCTGACCGCCTGAGCATAGCAATCGATGAGCTCGACATTGGTAGGCGATAGGGGATTCTCAATACTGTAAGGCGTTTTGAATTGTCCGACACGCACGGCCAGACCGGGAAGAAATTTATATTCGGTATGCACCTCCAGCAGATTGCCACCGCTTTTGAAGTCGTACATAAAGTAGCACGACCATTGATCGGTGATCTTGCCATCGGCCATAAAAATAATACGCTTGATATCGAACGTATTTTTTGCATCCGTATCACTGTCGTAGGTATATCCGGTCTGTGCATATCCCATCAGGGTGATGCGTTCTTTCAATGTGTTTACCCAGGTATCGACGGATTTGTCCTGTGCCGACAGGGCACTCAGTGTCATCATAGTAATTGTCAAAAGTAAAATACGTCTCATGTTCGATCTGTTTGTAAAAATAATGTTTAATGTATTTCGTTTTTTATTTTGTATTTTCCTGTTTTCAGGCTATATCTTCTGTCTGGTTATAGTCTGGCCGCTTTTCCATCCGCACAGCCATGCTTCCATCAGGTCTGTGACCAGGAACAGCAGGAATCCGAGCATACTGAGTATCACAATGCCTGCGTACATCTCTGTGTAGTTGATGCGCATCCAGGCATCCACGATGAAGAATCCCATTCCCCGGTCGGTCCCGTATGTTTCGGTGACAAACAATACCGATATGGCGGTGCCTATGGCTATGCGTAGTGTCGAGAGCAGATCGGGCAGGAGGGCAGGCAATACCACGTGTCTGAGTTGTTGCCACGGGCCCGCTCCCAATGATGTCACGATCAGGAAACTCTCCCGTGGGATGTTGCGCAGGCTGTCGCGCAGGTTGATAATGATCTGAAACAGGATAATAAGTACGATCATGATGATCTTTGTCGCGTCTCCCAGGCCGGCCAGCAGCATGACTACCGGCAACAGGGCCAGTTTGGGCACCGGATAGGTAAAATATACAAAAGCCCCCAACAAGCGGCCTGCTATGCGACTGCGAACCATCCAGAGGGCGGTACACATCCCGATCCCGGTGGCGATGCCCACTCCGGCAAGGATGCGGCGGAAACTGGCAAGCAGATGGGACGACATAGATTGTCTCCATACCTCTCCCAACTGTGCATAGACTGTAAACGGATCTGCCAGTGCAGGTGTCTGCAACAGGCGGGCAGCAACCCACCAGAGCAGGTTGACCAGTACAATGCCCAGCAGCATATTGGTGAATATGTCCCGGATACGTTTCAGGCCCATTGTGTGTCTATGATCTGACGGATCTGCCCTACGTCGGGCTTTTCCAGAATGTGAGTGACTGTGCCGGGAGCGCGGCTGAGCAGGATGACGCGTTGTCCCATGCGTACGGCCTCCTCTATGTTGTGAGTCACAAAGAGAGTGGTGACCCGGTGTTGTTGCCATACGTTCATAAACAACTCCCTGCTTCGCTCAGCGGTGAGTGCATCCAATGCCGAAAAGGGCTCGTCCATGAGCAACAGGGCAGGACGTTGAATGAAAGCGCGGGCCAGTGCTACCCGCTGTTGCTGACCGCCACTGAGTTCGTGGGGATACCGACGAATCAGCGTATCCAGCTCAAGGGTGTGCAGGATCTCCTCTGCCTGTACCGGGTCTGTTTCCGGGTGATGCAGTGTAGCCGGCAGAAAGATATTCTCCCGTATCCGTTTCCAGGGAAGAAGTCCGTATTGCTGAGGTACCAGTCCGATGGATTGCCTGCGTGGATCAGGGCGATTGCCGTCGATCTGTACCTCTCCCTCGTAGTCACGGATCACTCCGGCAAGCACATGGAGCAGTGTCGATTTGCCGCAACCGGATGGCCCGACCACAGCATCTATGGTACCTTCGGAAGTGTCGAAAGAGAGATCATGCAACGCCTGGGTGACTCCACTCTTGCGTTGGTAAGAAACATTCAATCGGTCGATATGGACAGTACTCACAATATCTCCGGATTATTTTTTCGCAGCAAACTCCATATTGACCAGGTCGGTACCAATGTAAGTGTCCGGTACGAGACGTTTGCTTTTGAGCCAGGAGATCGTACTTTCTATGGCTTTTGGCGCAGGGCGTGTGGCATATCCGAAGGGAGGTAGAACGACAGAACTTACCAGGGAATCAGGTATACCGACATTGTCGACCAGTATATCTTTCCAGTATTGTCTGGGAGTATTGCGGATGTAATCCACTGCGAGATTATACCCCTTGATCAGTGTACGTATTTCATCCGGTTTTTCTTCAATAGTGTTTTGTGAGAAGATGGTTCCGGTCACCGTTATACCCAGATCGCGTGTAGTGCCTAACGAAACATTTCCTTTGCTCAGGGCGATCGTAGCAAAGGGATCGGGAAATACAGAGGCATCGATCTGGTTGTTGCGCAGCATTTCCAGCCGGAGCGGGATTTTGTTGATCTCAGGCTTGTTTACATCCAGCGGGGAGATACCTGCCTGTGTGAGAAAGCGATCGGTAGTAAACTCTATCGCAGTATTGCGGGAGACAGCGATGTTGCGTCCGTACAGCTGGCTCACATCGGTCACTTCGCTTTCCATGGAAGCGATGAGATAGAAAACCCCGTCGTTTTTCATGACGATCTGTAAAGGAATACCTTTGGCATGTTGCAGGGCGGCACCGGTATAATCGATCACCGTACCGTCCAGATTGCCGGATTGGAAAGCAGCGTCGCGGTCGTTGGCAGAGTAAAACTTGACGATCTCCAGGTCAAGACCCAGCGAATCGTATATGCCCTGTTTCTGCGCTACAACAAAAGGAAGATAATCCATGGAAGCCATTGCTCCGAGGCGTAGCGGTTCGAGATTGCCTATGGGACGTTCTTTCTTCCACCAGCAGGAGGAGAGTAAAAGAGTGAGGAGGCAGGTGAGAACGAGGATCTTTTTCATGGGATACATATTCCGTTAAATTCAGGGGTCATAAGGAACCCGGGGTTGTAATTCTTCAGGACCGTTGCTGCGTCGGAGTGATCTTCAGCCTGCCGATTCCTGTGTGATCTCTGATATCCGGAACAAGTGAGTATCGTAAAAGTTGGCGTTCCGGAAGGATTATGTGTGAAATTTATGGAGTGAAAAAGGC
>DALZBD010000348.1:0-4759 GCA_031977515.1 Bacteroides sp.
ATCTCAGCATTAAAGACAGAAAATTGAAGGAGTGTATTCTCTGTAACCTTCTGTCTTTGAGCTTGGAAATGAATTTCTTTAACTCATTATTGCATAAGTCGCCTTTGCAACTTCACTCTCATCTGCCCTAGTCATAGATAATTTTTGCGAGAGATCGGTAGTTAATAATAAAGCATTACATGTTGGTGTGTAATCCAATCGCTCTATAAATATTTTGAAATGCCCGGTGGTATTATTGTTTATATATTTTATTTTCATGACATTGTCACCTGCCAATACTTTAACAGTAACAATGGGTGCTGTTATTGCATTTGTTACTCTATTTATTGAAATAAAATACAGGGATGATGCATCTCCTGAAAATGAACTTATACTTAACAATATTGAGGTGTGAGTTTGAATAATATTTGTTGACTCTTCGCTCTCGCTACGAATCCCTCACTCTGCCCCGGGCTGGGATATACTGCCTCTTCGAGGCGCAGGCCGGTGGGATTGTGTATATGACTGTGTGGAACTCTCAGTCATACACTTCAAATGTAACCTATGGGTTCGGATTCGCATCATACCTTCTGGCAACTCCATTTCATAAACACCCGGTAAAAAAAATATGTATAAAATGTAGTATTTTGACTTCGTCGGTAGTGCGGCAATATGGGGTTATGAACATGTCACCACGATGCGGCTGATCTTCTCAGAAAAGACTTACCGATCGTAACTGAAAATAACTTATTTTTGAAAAATAACTATTTGTTTATTAGTTAATTATGTCTTAAGCTTTATTCTACCTTTCCCCTATAACTTTTCATCATGACACTATAACTTTTCATCATGAAAAGTGCTTCTTGGAGCGCTTCTTTTTTTATCTGATCTTTGTAAAAAGGGTACTCACAGGCTTCCCCAGGGTGGCTGTTTTTACAAAGACTAAGATGATAGAAATCAGAGACATATCAAACAAACTGCTTTTCACCGCTCCGGTGACAGAGAAGTGTATATACCACCACGAACTGATGAAGGAGGAGTATGTACAACTCTCTTTCCAGTACAACCAGTGCATGGTGTGGCCGGCGGGTGCCTGGATGGAATATAAAGGCAGACGATTCTCCCTGCTCGATCCGTATACACCCACCCGGGGCAGTGAAGACGAATACAGCTACGAGCCCCGTTTCGAATCGGTGGTGATGAGCTGGAAAAAGCAGCCGTTCTTTTTCTTCGCGGTAGATGAAGAGGGAGAGGTGAACTCTGCCATGGAGACCGACTGGAGTGGTACAATGAAGCCGGGAGATTTTCTCGATATCGTGCAGCGCAATCTGTGGCACTTCACCGGAGAAGAATATGTAACGAAGATTGATGCTTCGCTCACGGAGATCAGGCACCTGCAATTTCAGTCGGCCAGTATTTTCGAAGCCCTGTCACGTATAGCTGATGCCTGGGAGACAGAATGGTGGGTGGAAGGCAATGAGATACATCTTTCCCGTTGCTACCGCGATGTGGCAACAGATCCGCAGACGGAGCAGCCGTTGACACTCGAAGTAGGCCGTAACATACAGGTACCCACCATCAATGCAGACAAAGAGGGCTACTACAACCGCTTCTATGCCTTCGGGTCTACCCGCAACATGGTGCCTGCCGACACACCCGACGAAGGTACGGTGGCGCATCTGGTCAACAACCGCCTGCGCCTGCCGGAGGATACATATCCTTTGGGCTACAAAGATATGGTGAAGAAGGGCGAGACCCTGCAGCCCGGGGAGATCTTTATCAAGACCCTGGTGTTTGACCATATCTATCCCAGATCCGAACTCACCGTAGGTGCTGTCTACTCCACCTTTGTAGAGGTGACCGATGACAATGGCGACCGGATCGTGGTGGGCGAGCAGGACGGAAAACCTCTGTATAAGGTACAGGAGATCTTCTATGTACAGCTGCGCAGGCCCGCTGGTGGGGAAGGAGAAGAGAACGAGGTGTTTACCGAAGCTCCGGAGGTGATCTCCGGCAATCTGGGTATGTATTTCGAAGGGGGAGCATTGTCCGGCTGGGAGTTTGAAGCGAAGTATTTCGAACGTGTGCAGATCAAGGTTGGTCAGCAGCAGACCGAAGAGGTGCTTCACCATGTTTATTGTATCAACTACGACAACAGTAGTGGCATCCTGATCCCCAATTCGCTGATGGCCCCCCAGGAAGGAGACCCGCTGATCCTGCTCAACGTAAAACTGCCGCAGGCCTATGTAGAGGCGGCGCAACTCCGGCTGGAAGAGGCACTCGATCAGGAAATGGAGCGCAGGCAGGGCGACCGGAATACATACGAGTTTGACTCCAATCCGGTAGACTTCTATCAGCATCAGACCGACCTGCAGGTGGGGCAGAAGGTTATCTATATAGATGGAGATCATCGCCTTGAGACGCGTGTGCTCTCCGTGGAGAAAAATCTCGATGAGGAGTTCCGGCAACATATCACCATCGGTGAGGAGCGTATCATCGGCAGTACACAGGCGCTGCGTGAAGAGGTAGCGGAGATCACAGAGAATGTGGAGGTGCTGCGTGCGATCAGCGATATGCACGGTAGTGTGGTGAGATCGTATCAGGATACTCAGCGTAAGATACAGGATGGTCTGGAGGCTATCGGCCGGATGTGGGAACTGGACAAAGGCAATCCCATCAAAGATGAATCGGAGTGGATCGTACGCTCCCGCTACAACGTGGTCTCTGAAAAGGCCATTGTGGCGCAGATGGTGGGCAGGGATCTGGAGACCGGAGGATCGGGCAGCGGAGGAGCTTCCTGCCTGTATGAACTCATTGATGTAGAGAATAAGGTGGAGAATGCTCCGGCAGGCTCCCTGCTCTACAAGCCCAAAGCCGATGATAAATGGGATACCATCACTCAGGCTGATTTGCTGAAAGACTATGTGACAAGCTCCGAACTCAGTGGCAAAGGATACCTGACCTCTGCTTCGGAGGTCTCTATGAGTAAAGTCTCCGGCCTGACTGCAGAGCTGAATAAAAAGGTGGATCAAACGATATCCATCGGTACGGGGGCGGGACTGACAGGAGGCGGTGCTTTGAACCAGAGCCGGACGCTGAGCCTGCAAACCACGGGAGTATCGGCAGGAACTTATCCGAAGGTGACGGTAGATGCCTATGGCCGGGTGACGGCAGGCACTGCGCTTGCGGCAACGGATATCCCCTCTCTTTCTATCTCGAAGATCACTGACCTGACTAACCAGCTGAGTAAAAAAGCGGATAAAACAGTGAAAGTCACTGCCGGAACGGGGCTTTCGGGAGGTGGTACGCTGGCTCAGGATCTGACACTGAGTCTGGCCACATCCGGGGTGACCAAAGGAACCTATCCGAAGGTGACAGTGGATGAGTATGGCCGGGTGACGGCGGGCACTGCGCTCACAGCAAGCGATATACCCTCTCTGGCTATTTCAAAGATCACCAACCTGGAGTCTATGCTGAAGAGCAAGATGGATCAGGCAGATTTCAATGAACTGTTTGAGAAGGTAAATGTGGGTACATCGGCTGCTCCGGTGTGGGCGATCCGTGCGAAGATGGGGCTTTATTCGGATTCTTTCCTGACGGCGGGAGCGATAAATTCTGCACCGGGAAGTGGGCCAAGCTATGACAGACTGGATAGCTGGAGCGAATATACCAGGGATAAGGAAGGACATGTGCTGTCGGCAGGGCTGGGGTATGATCTGCATACCCGTGTGCTGTCGCTGGAGGATAAGGCGATCACCGTGCAGGAGTCGGGAACGGGAAATGCGTATACGTCCTATACATACAAAGACAATAAACTGACTCTGGCGAAAGGGCAGACTTTCCTGACGGCTTCTGCGTTGTCGGGGTATGCTACAGAGCAATGGGTGAGTGCCCGAGGATATCTGACGGCTTCTTCTCTGAACGGGTATGCGACAGAGAAATGGGTAGAGGATAAGGGATATCTGACCTCTGCCAGTCTCTCGGGGTATGCGACAGAGAAGTGGGTGGAGGACAAAGGCTACCTGACCGCTACGAGCGCGGCAAGTAGTTATGTGACTTTGTCGGGCACGCAGACCATCAGTGGCAGCAAAATATTTACAGGAGATGTCACTGCAGGGCAGATCCAGGCAGGACATCTGTATCCGAAGACTACGGGGACTTATGACTTAGGACAAGGTGTATCCTCATTGAAATGGCGATATTTGTATACATCAGGTTCTGTATTCATCGGAAATCATATATATACCAATGGCAAGACCAGTGCTGCAGATGGTGTGGCCGGTGTATCTTTACAGCCTTCGAGAGTGTATATTACTTCCGCTGCCAGTACTGCGGCTGGTATAGATGTTTATTACGATGGGGCAACGAAAAGATCGTCTTATTGGTTGTACAATGGCTCGATGTGGTATACGGATACCAAAGCAGCCATAGGAACTTCTGTCAATAGTAGTTATACTTTCTATGTGGCAGGCAGTAGCCGGCTCAATGGTAATACATATTGCAATGGTGGCCTTGCAGTAGGTGATAACAAGACATCCAGTTCCGATGGCATCGCAGGTCATTATCTTACTGCTTCCAATGGGAATATGACTTCCTGTAGCAATGCAGCTACAATTTATCATTATTTCCAACCTTCTAATGCTGTGGATTATACGAAGTATGTCGGTGCGGGAGCCAATGGGATGACGATAGGCCCACGACTGGGAGTAGGATCTGCGGCAAACGCATCTTATTCTCTTTATGTATCCGGGACCAGCTATACGAAAGGCAGTATAACTAC
>DALZBD010000349.1:0-4759 GCA_031977515.1 Bacteroides sp.
ATCCGGGAATTGATCTCGAAGATAAATGCTGGATACTGCTGGCTAAGTTCAACCTGAAAATGCTGATTCTTACCTGTGGCACCAATGGCAGTTATGTGTTTACTCCGGGAGTCATCTCTTTCCAGGAGACACCCAAGGTGAAAGTTGCCGATACAGTAGGAGCAGGTGATTCCTTTACCGGAGCATTTTGTGCGGCTATCCTGAGTGGAAAGCCGATGCAGGAAGCCCATAAGCTGGCGGTAGAGGTCTCTGCCTATGTATGTACACAGAGTGGTGCGATGCCAAAGTTGCCCCAGGCATTACTGGACAGGATAAAGTGATTTTTGTTTGCTATCAGATATTGTTTTTATAGATCTCTGGCAGAAAACACAACCGAAATGCAATATTTATGTTGTAAAATGAGAATATTCCGTATAAAAATACTGTATTTAACCAATAACATAAAAAATTACATGATTTTTGTTTGTAACTTGTATTTTTTATTTAGCTTTGTCCCGGCTATTCTATAGGATAAAAGAGATTACAAACACTAAAAATGAAACAACGATGAAAAAAATAATTTTTGCAATATGTGTTTTTTGTGGGATAACAATGGGGGCTAATGCTCAGGAATCTAAATATTGGATTGGTGGTTCTGTCGGATTCGATACTTATAAAGTAAAGGATAGTGATGACAGTGCTACTAAAAATTTTCAGTTTACTCCGGAGTTTGGCGTAAACTTGTCTGATTCATGGGGATTAGGTATCGCTGTTGGTTATAGCCACTTTAGCGGATTAGCTGTGGACGACGAGTATTTTGGTAAAGGTAATGCCTTTAGTATCGCTCCGTTTGCACGTTATACTTTTTTCAAGAAAGATCTTGTAAGCCTTTTTGTTGATGGAGGTATTAACTATACTTCTATTCACGTAAATGGTTATGATGATAATGCAAATGAATTTAAGGTAGGTTTGACACCAGGTATTGCGTTGAATCTTGCTCCGAATGTGAAATTGCTGGGCAAATTCGGTTTCCTTGGATATACCAACCATAAAGAAGGAGATTACAAAGCCAATGGCTTCAATCTCGGTGTAGATCTGACTCAGGTACAATTAGGTATTAATTTCTTGTTCTAATATTAAATTAGAAGACTAATTTAACATTTTAGTAGTTTCTGATATTCTATTTAATAACCATTGTTTTGACTGTTTTTTTACAAAGCAGCAAAATGAAAATATATTTTACAACAGAGGGTGTCAATATTATTTGATGCCCTTTGCTTTTTGTGACTAAAATCAATTCACTCTTACCCGTCTACTTCTTGACTTCTTAACTATGTATAGACGTGGAAGATCCAACCTGCTTTTGTTTTAGGAGCGGAGTACAAATTTTATTCTCTCTCTACAAAGAATTGACAATCTGTTGACTTCTTATTTTCAGTTTCAAAACCTTTGGAAGGAATTAGTATGTTCGGTGGAAATCATTATATTTGTTATCAGAACTTATAGGAGGTAACACAAATTATGAAATATATAACCTTACTACTGCTATTTCTTACTCTTTTTCTCTCTTCCTGTCGACAGGAAAATCCCCGTTATATCATTGGAGTATCTCAGTGTAGTGACGATGAGTGGCGTCATCAGATGAATCAGGAAATACGCCGGGAAGCTGGTTTCTATGGGATACAGGTGGAAATACGAAGTGTAAAGGACGATACCCGACAACAGGAGAATGATATTCGTTATTTTATAGATAAAGGAGTAGACCTGCTGATTGTCTCTCCCAATGAAGCTGCTCCGCTGACACCGATCATAGAGGAGGCGTATGACAAGGATATTCCGGTGGTCGTTGTGGATCGTAAGATACTTTCGGAGAAATATACCGCTTATATCGGAGCCGATAATTACGAAGTAGGTAAAGCGGTAGGCAACTACATTGTTTCCCTTCTACAGGGACAAGGTACGGTGGCAGAGATCGCCGGGCTGACTGGGTCTACTTCAGCAATGGAACGGCACCAGGGTTTTATGAGTGCCATTCATTCCCATTCGGGTATCCAACTGATCTGTCGGGAAGATGCAGGTTGGCTGGAGGACGAGGCGGAAGAGCGGATGGAAACTATTCTGGATCGCTTTCCTGAGTTTGATGTTCTGTATGCCCAGAACGACCGGATGGCAGCGGGTGCCTATAAGGCTGCATTGAGGCGGGGAAGAACGGAGGATATTACTTTCATTGGAGTAGATGCACTGCCAGGAAAGGGATATGGGGTAGACATGGTGTTGCAGCAAAAACTGGATGCTACGTTTATTTATCCGACAGAAGGAGACAAGGTAGTACAACTGGCCATGGATATCCTGCAGCGAAGAGAGTTTCAGAGGGAGACAATTTTGCATACGGCGGTTGTAGACCACACCAATGCCCGTGTAATGGACTTGCAGACCCGACGGATAGCAGAATCTGAACAGCGAATTGAAGCACTCAACCAGCGGGTTGTCTTGTATCTGGAACGGGTAGATACTCAGCGTATGATCTTATATGGGAGTCTGACGGTGTTGATTATTGTCGCAGGGTTGTTACTGATCGTGTATCGTGCGTTGCGAGGCAGAAACCGATTGAACCGGGAACTGTCACAGCAAAAGGTACAATTGGAAGAACAACGCGACCAGCTGATCCAGCTCTCGCAACAACTGGAAGAGGCGACACACGCCAAACTGGTCTTTTTTACCAATATCTCTCACGATTTCCGTACGCCTCTTACCCTGGTAGCCGATCCCATTGATCAGATACTTGCACAAGAAGGACTTCCTCAAAGAGAGCATCGATTGCTGACGCTGGCCCGTAAGAATGTCTCTATCCTTCTGCGGCTGGTGAATCAGATACTCGACTTCCGGAAGTATGAGAATGGGAAAATGGAGTTCTCACCAGTACCTGTAGATGTGTGTCGGGCTATGGAGAGTTGGAACGAATCTTTCCAGGCTGCAGCCCGTAAAAAGCATATCCGTTTCTCTTTTGATCCGATGCCCGATACCGATTTTCATACCATGGCCGATCCGGAGAAGCTGGAGCGTATTTACTTCAATCTGCTTTCCAATGCGTTTAAGTTCACACCGGAGAATGGCCGGGTCACGGTTACTTTATCTGTCGTTGCACAAGGAGAGGAAAATCGCTTACGCTTTACTATTGCCAATACAGGACATGTTATATCCGCGGAACATATCCGGAATATCTTTGATCGGTTTTATAAGATAGACCGCAGCCACAGTGGGTCAGGTATCGGGTTGGCACTCGTGAAGGCTTTTGTAGATATGCACGGAGGCACCATTGAGGTCGAAAGCCATGAAAAGATGGGCACACTTTTTACAGTGGAACTCCCGGTACGTGCCTGTGAGCATGGGAATGCTCTGCCGGTTGTGGAAGACTTCTCTTCCGCAGAAGTGCCACTGGATATTCTCTCCGAAGACGGCAGGGAAGAAGCGTATGATGCTTCCCGGCTCTCTGTACTTACAATCGACGACAATGCCGATATCCGCTCCTATATAGCCGAGCTGCTTCGGAGCGACTATTCTGTGCTGGAGGCTGCCGATGCATCAGAGGGGATACGGAAAGCTATGAAGTACGTGCCGGATGTGATCCTTCTGGATGTGATGATGCCGGGTATGGATGGGATCGAATGTTGCCGCCGCCTGAAAAGTGAATTGCAGACCTGTCATATCCCGGTCATTTTGCTGACTGCCTGTGCCATGGATGAGGAGCGCATCCAGGGGTATGACGGAGGAGCAGACTCTTTTATCTCCAAACCCTTCAACTCACGTATTTTGTTGTCGCGGATCCGTAATCTGGCCGATTCCCGCCACCGTATGAAACAGTTTTTCGGTGATGGACAGTCGCTGGCCAAAGAAGAGATCTGTGACATGGACAAGGAGTTTGTGGAGAAATTCAAGGCACTGATCGAGGAGCGAATGAGTGATTCGTCCCTGAATGTGGAAGATCTGGGAAAGCAGATGGGGCTGAGTCGGGTGCAGCTGTACCGGAAGATCAAGTCGCTGACCAATTATGCTCCGAATGAATTGCTGCGGATGGCTCGTCTGAAGAAGGCCGCTGCCTTGTTGGCCTCCACAGAGAGAACTGTATCGGAGATAGGGTATGATGTTGGGTTCAGTTCGCCTTCCTATTTTACTAAATGTTACAAAGAACAATACGGAGAGAGCCCTACGAAATTTCTCCGGCGTAAAGGGTAGGAAATATGGAACCGGAAGAACGGAAACTTTTTTATGAAGAGGTATACCAGGTAGTTCGTGAGATCCCTGTAGGCTGTGTAACGACATACGGAGACATAGCCTGGTTGCTGGGACGACCTAATTATTCGCGGCTCGTAGGGGCAGCTATGAAAGGAGCTGCGGGCAATGACCTACCCTGCCATCGGGTAGTGAATTCGCAGGGACGTCTGGTTCTCGGTTGGACAGAGCAGCGGCATCTGCTGGAATCGGAAGGGGTGGGGTTCCGGACGAACGGCTGTGTCGATCTGCGCTCTTACGGATGGAAATATGAGGATATCGAACTGCCACGATAACTAATTTGTAAAAATCTACTATGCTTGTTTTTATTTCTATTTTCGACCCGAATGGGGAAGATCCACAAATACTTAAATGATTTTTAAGTAGAATATTGTAAATTTTAATTAGATTTGTGAGTGATTGGTACCTATATAATCATTTATACTATTCAAAAACTTCGCAAACGATGGGCAAAAACACAGAACTATGGATTGTAGCGGGGATACTTGTA
>DALZBD010000350.1:0-4725 GCA_031977515.1 Bacteroides sp.
CCAGCGCCTCTCCGAGGCGCTGGCCGGTGAGATTGGGAAAGACGCAAGAAAAGTGAGTTTTCCTTAACTGATTGACCTCTGATACTCTCTCCACACATTTTTTTTTGAAATCATCTCTCATCTATCACCTTTTAGCGACCAATACTTTAAGGTACAGTCATATACACGAGTGAGAGATAAAAAATATCAACCACCCGATCTCTCACCTTTTGGGCATCTATCACCCTATTTGCTGTTTGTATCCGTATCTGTTTGTATGTTTTTCTAATAGAAAACCCAAGAGAAGCATTCCGTGTTTTAGGCGTTCATCGGGAGATGTTCTCCCGATGTGTGTAGTATAAGAAGTTGTGCTCCGATTAAATATGTGAATGAATACTTCTTATGGAGTAAAACTCACGATATACGACGTTTCAGGAAAGGAGTAGGATCGTATTTCTTTACCGGTATATCTTTCTCTCTTTTCAAGCATACTAATCTGTACATACCCTATGTATTATCTGTACTTCCCGGTTAGATCATTGTGATCCCAGCACGTGGGACGCGTGGTCCCACCCGGAGGGACAATTATCCCACTGGCTGGGACAATCGTCCCACCTGGTGGGACGAGAAATATCCCGGTAGCATGTATAGTTAATAGCATATAGATAAGTAGTAAGACACACTGAGATAAACAGATAACTCCGTTGGTATGTGACTATATATCTACTTTTTTAAATGGCTCCAGTCCATAAGTTTTATCCATACACATCTCAGATAGATGGGTGAGCAATTGTTGCAAAGAGGAAATAAATAAAAAGTGAATTTTATTTATCCTGTATTTTTGTCTCTCACCTTTTACACCTTTTTGTTTTGCTTATAAATAGAGAGTTCCTGGTGTAGTGGATGAGAAAAAGGTGAGAGATACCCAAAAGGTGATAGATGGGGTGGTTGATATTTTTTATCTATCACCCACATATACACTTGTATATAAACACATTGCCTTGCAAAGGGTGAGAGATGACAGATGCAATCGTTTTTTTTACTTGCAGAGATATATCTTGACTCCGGACATCCGGAAGCTCCCGTATATTTCCCTGCACACAGAAAGCCTATACACACATAGAGAATAATTGTGTAAAATCAGACAACAATAGTGTAACGATGGTATCCCGGAATGCCATAATTTTGCAGCGTGTAAGTTATGCACTCTTTTCATAATCTCTGGTTTCTAACCTGACTCTTTATATAGGAACTCATCTCCGGAACAATTCCTGAGATGGGTTTTACGAAAAAAACGACATTTCAGGAGAAGGCAAAAAGATGATACGATCAGGCAGAGAAAGAAGGAAAGCAATACACAGGATAAAGAAAATAAACGGGCAGGTGACTGTCCCCACAAACCAAACCGGACGGACCATCACAGGATGCCGGGCTACAAAAAACAATAGGTAAAACGCATAACGCATGAAGATCAAAGAATTAATCATTTTAGCTATGACTTTCGCCGCCCTGCTGTCGGCTTGTTCCAATGAACTCGACAACAGGGAGGATATCCCTTTGGGTGGTAAACAAGAGAGTGAAGGCAGCATCATCTTACACCTTAAGGGCCTGAGTTCACAGACAAGGGCCGCACTCCCCGGCGGTACAGAAGAGGGTATCTGGGAAGAAAACAGAATACATGCCCTGGAACTGTATATATTCAACGAAGACAATAGCCGTGACGAGAAGACTCCCTACCAGATCATCCGCGGAACGGGCAACGCCGGAGAGGCAGGTTATTACATCGATCCCGCCACCAGCATCACCTTTGGTGTGACTTCGGGTCAGAAAAAGAAGATACTGGCTGTGGCTAATGCAGGCTTAGGTGCCCTCAGTGGCCAGACCTACGCAGGCATCAGATCATCTATTCTCTCTCTGCCCATCGAAAATCCGCTGATACACGAGGCGGGCGGCATTCCGATGAGTGCCGAATACACCGATATTCCGGTGAAAGAGGAAGAAATTACCCGGATCTCTCTGGAGATGGTTCGCCTGCGTGCCCGATTCAATGCACCCACCGCTCAGGCTCCTACGGTAAAGATCACCGATGAGGACTACCTGAAAGAGCTGGCCACGTTGCTGGGCATAGAGAAGATTGAAGGCAACATCGCTTTCGCACTCACCGGCCATCATGTGATCAATGGTCTGAAGAAGAGTTACCTCTTTCCTCAGGATGCGACAACCGGTACAGACGGCCGTTGGGATGCACACCACTGGACACTGGGCAATGACGTGAGCAATTACTTCCAAACGAAATATTTCACCGATGGAGCATACAAGGGCTATCCGGAAGAGATCTACACAGGTGCCAACGGCACGGATTTCCTGACCAACGGAGAATGGGCCTATATCTACGAAAACTGCCCCCGCCGCATACAGATACACAACCTATGGGGCTACGACCCGGCCAGTGTATATGCGTTTCTCATCCGTGGTGAGTTGTGGGACACTACAGATCCGGACAACAGGGTGACACGCTACTGGCGCATCAACGTTAACAAGACCGATGATATAGCAACCACGTATACCATCGAACGCAACTCGATCTACAACCTCGATATTGTGAATGTCCGTACCATCGGGCACGGTACTCCGGAAGAGGCGGAAGAGGAAAAGCCCATCATACCGGATGTAGACGAAGAGGCGATCGAGACGACTCTCCGTGTGATCCCCTGGGAGCCACACGATATGGAGACAGATATGTAACAACCCATCATCAATCTTTTTATAACACGGGGAAGTCCCCCCCCTGTCTGGCTACTTTGTGATAAATCCGTCAGACTCTCTCTCAAGTTCTGTTTGTCAAACCCTGTAAGGTAGTTGCCTTGCAGGGTTTCTCTATTTTCCACCGCCGGAAACTTTCACATTCTCCGTGAATGCCAGACTCTTTCCACACTTCCGAGCCACAGTGTAGCCCACCCCTGCAAACAGATACAAGAATCCCCTTTCCCACCGGGTCGCAAGGCCCGGAGGGAAAAGGGATCACTGAGAGGTTCAATACGGATTCCGGTCGTCCGACTTAGAAAACACCGGTTATACACTGTTCGCTGGCTGGTTTGTCTCTCTCTAACATCCCAGGGAAGAGGAATGTTGTTAACAACCGGGTTAATTTTCACAAAGAAAGCTATACAAAAACTGCCATGTATACCTATACAGATTTACTTTTTATCTATAGTAGAGCATTGCTGTCAGGTCATTCAGCAGGATGAACTACCGTTGGCTCATTGTAAATACCTTTGGGATTTTGCTATATATCTATACTTCGAAATAGTATTTTGATAGTTCCGGAAATCTTAAATTATTTTAGCGGATACCAGTGTACCCATTTCTGTACCAAATCCTTATTTTCTCACTGCTATACAATCTCTCTAATGAAATTTTATTTTTTTCTAATGATTCTCTAATCTATCAGTTGGATCATTCGCACTATCTTCGTTGCAGAAAAACTTTACGTGTAGCCCGGAACAGGAAGTGATTTCTGTTTCGGATTTTTGCATTCCGGAAGAAATATAAAGTCGCTCTCTGGCAAATCTGACAGGCCCTGTCTCTCCCTCCTATAAACAGACTTTTATATCATCTTCCCATATTCCTCAATCCGCTCCTGGCAGATCCGCTTTACCAATGCGGATAGCTTCTCTACCCTTTCTGTCAGGATATTCAGGTCTTCCGGAGTCACAACAAATTCAGGATTGTAACGTCCTTCTACATACGCTGCTTTGAGCAGATCAAAAAGGCGTTTTTCTTCTTTGGTGTCTCTGGGAAATATCTGCTGAAACTCCGGAGAGTGTCTACGGACCGAAGTGAGTAATTTTAAGAGATTATGCTGTTTGTCACTTTTGAGTGTAAATACCAAGCGTACGGTATGAAACAGATTTTCTGCGGACTGATGAAGTATAAAAGAGGCTTTTCTATACCATTGTTTCTGAGAGAAAAATGTTGTAGCCTCCAGGAATTCATAAGCACTCTGATATTTCTCTTCGTAATACTCTTCAGCCTGCTCTTTGATCTCGTCATATTTCAATTTGCGCCGACGTACCAACTTAAAATTACCGGAATCATAGAGCATGATCCCGTCTCTTTTGATCTCCGTATAGAAGTACCTGCCTGCAGAGAGTTGTTTGTTGAATTCATGTATATCCTCGTTGATAAATTGTACAGGAGCTTGAAGAGGATCATCATTATGATACATATCTGAGATATTATCCAGTTTATGCCCTGCTGCCTGAGTGGATATTCCCTGTGTCACCACCAGTATATCGTAGTCACTTACATAATATGTGTTCACGCCAAACTCCACCCGTTCGTCAAACAAGACGTATTTACCTGTGGCATAACTACCATAGAGAATGATCATCTGGGTCTGGGGTATACGTTTCAGTATCAAACGCATCAGGTAGATCAGGTCGTTTTTGGTACGACTACGCAAACGGGGCAGGGTCTTTTTCATACATGTATCATTGTTGTGGCTGTAAAGATAACAATATTTACGATTTGATGCGGACATATTTTTTTAGACAGAAGAACAAAAGAACATATTTTTTCTTGTGGATAATTTATAAAGACACAATTTCATTGATAAAATCCTTTTGTTCTTTTGTTCTTCTGTCTATTATTTCTTACTTTTGTATACGGAAGAAGATACCGGATGGTGTTTCGGGCTTCTACCATGTAATAAAATTATAAGCGTTAGCTATTAGGGTGTAAATC
>DALZBD010000351.1:0-4717 GCA_031977515.1 Bacteroides sp.
GGTATCTGGGCAGACACGGACAACCCCTGCTCACGCTCAAAGGTGGGAAATGGAAAGGATGCTTCCATGTGCCAAGGGCATTGTACCAGATCAGCGAGACGGCAAAGAAACTGGTAGAAACTGAGGGACAGAATATACTTGCAACCATCATTACGCAAAAGATAGAAGGATGAAATATTTGTGGCTTACAGCGATAGCAATTGGTTTTTTATGTTTTTCAGTTGGATGTACTTCTTCTGACAAGACTGTATCTGAGAAGCTTTCTTATGTGGATTACGTAGATCCCCTGATCGGTTCCGGAGGTCACGGTCATGTCTTTGTCGGTGCTTCACAGCCACATGGTATGGTGCAATTGGGACCCAATAATCTGACGAAAGGCTGGGATTGGTGTTCGGGGTATCACGATTCGGACTCCACGATCATAGGATTTGCTCACACTCATCTGAGTGGAACGGGAATAGCTGACCTGGGTGATATTCTTTTTATGCCTGTGGATGGGAAAAAGCTGCATCCGTTCTCTTCCGGATCATTGAAGGTAACGGATTATGTTTCTCTTTTTGATAAAAAGAAGCAAACAGTAAGGCCAGGCTATTATTCTGTGGTATTGAACCGATACGATATACAGGTAGAACTCACTGCTACGCAGCGTGTAGGTTTTCACAAATATAGATATCCGCAGGGAAGTATTCCACAGGTTGTCATTGACCTGGAAGAGAGTGTACAATCATTGGAAGCTCGTCAGGGTTTGCTGGATGCGACTTTCAGACAGATCAACGATACAACGATTGCCGGTTATCGACGCTCCAATGAATGGGCTATGGATCACAGGGTATATTTCACTACTGTTTTTTCGGCTCCTGTCACTGCATGCACGATCTATCAGGAAGGAAAAGGATTACGGGCTTTACTGGAATTCGAACCTACAACAGAATCACTTTATGCAAAGACCGGGATCTCCTACGTTTCGGAAGAAGGTGCACAGAAGAATCTGGAATCGGAACTTTCCGGATGGGATTTCGAATCTCAGGTACAGCAAAATACCCAACTGTGGAACGAGGCTTTGTCTGTGATTGATTTCAAAAGTGATGAAGAGACCATGAAGATATTCTATACGGCTCTTTATCACACACAGATCGCTCCTTCATTGTTTGTAGATGCAGACGGTCGTTACAGAGGAGCCGATGGAGAGATCCGACAAGCCAACGGCTTTGTGCCTTATACCGTGTTTTCTCTTTGGGATACCTATCGGGCTGTACATCCTCTTTACACATTGATCGACACAAAAGTTTCGGATTATGTAAATACTCTTCTTACTATTTATGAGGAACAGGGAGAATTGCCGGTATGGCATCTCGTAGGCAATGAAACTTACTGTATGGTGGGTGTACACTCCATCCCGGTGATTGTGGATGCCTGCCTGAAAGGCTTCCCCGGAATTGATCCGGAGCGGGCTTACAAAGCCGTAGCATCTATACAACACATGGATAGGGATGGACTGAAAGATGTACGTGAACAGGGATATATCCCTGCCGATCGTATTTCCTGGTCAGTAGCACGCGGATTGGAATATGCAATTGATGATTATTCCGTGGCACAATTGGCTTATAAACTAAACAAGGAATCGGACTATCGACTTTTCATGGAGCGTTCGCGCAACTACCGGCATTATTTCGACGCGGAAAAAGGCTTTATGCGGGGCAGACTTTCGGATGGAAACTTCCGGAAGGATTATGACCCGTCGTACAGTCTGCATCTGGAAGATGACTACGTAGAGGGAAATGGCTGGCAATATACCTGGCTCGTTCCTCATGATCCACAAGGATTAATAGACCTTTTCGGAAGTAAAGAACGCTTCCTGGAGAAGTTGGACAGTTTGTTCCTGGTCTCTTCCGAACTCAACGAAGGAGCATCTGTAGATATCTCGGGCATGATCGGACAATACGCGCATGGCAACGAGCCCAGCCACCATACTTTATATATGTATGCATACGCCGGAAGATCCCATCAGACGGCAGAGCGTGTACGAGAGGTATATGAGAAATTCTATCATGCCACTCCGGATGGATTGATCGGAAATGAAGACTGCGGACAGATCTCTGCCTGGTATATCTTCTCTACACTGGGGTTCTATCCGGTGAATCCTACGGACGGAACTTTCATTTTCGGATCTCCATTGGCAGATGAAGCGACGCTCACTCTCAACAACGGAAATAAATTTAAGATCATAGCTCATAACAATACAGCGGAGAACAAATACATACGATCCATAAAACTGAACGGTAAAGAATACAATGAATTTTATATCACTTATCGGGAGATAATGAAAGGGGGAACGCTGGAATACCAGATGGCTAATACTCCCTGATAAGCTGATTGAATTAAAATAGCTAAGACATGAAAACCAGATTAACACTTCTTTCTCTTATTTTATTTCTGTTTTTTTCTCCTCTGACGGGGCAGGAAACGGATGCGGCCGTACGCGGCGTATGGGTCCCCGCACCCAGATTTACTTCGGTACTACATACATATAAAGATGTAAAGGACTTTGTAGGTCTTCTGGATGAACTGAATATGAATTCTATATTCCTGGTCTCTTATGCAGACAATCAGACTATCTATAAGAGTCAGGTACTGACCCGTTATTCTACCCATAGAACTCCGGAAGAGGGGTATATGCTGGCTCCTTATATGGATACGTACAGGAGTGTGACCAACGATCCGATACGTGATCTCCTGGACGAAGCTCATAAAAAAGATATCAAAGTCTTTTTCTGGTTTGAATATGGATTCATGGGAGCCGGAAGACCTATTGCCCAGGACGATCCTTTGTTATCTGCCAATCCTTCCTGGGTAGGGATAGGCAATGATGGAAATGTGTCGCACTACAATCAGCACGATTATTACTTCAATGCGTATGATCCGGCTGTGCAGCAATACATTATCGAACTGATAGAAGAAGCTATTGAGTTGTATCCGGATGTAGATGGAGTGCAGGGAGACGATCGCCTGCCCGCTATGCCCCGCAACTCCGGTTATGACCCTTATACGGTACAACGCTATCAGAACGAACACGCAGGGTCACTTCCGCCTCAGAATATCGATGATACTGATTGGGTAAAATGGCGACTTGATATCCTGAATGATTTTGCGCGCAGGCTCTATGCCCGCATAAAAGCGAAGAATGCCAATGTCCTGGTGAGCTTTGCTCCCAATCCGTATCCCTGGTGTGAAGAGAAACTGATGCAAGACTGGCCACAATGGTGCAAGGATGGTGTCTGTGATCTGCTTGCCGTGCAATGTTATCGGTACAATGCAGATGCCTATCGTGCTACGGTTTCGGAGGTACTGAAATATGTGACCACAGCGAACCCGAACCAGTTATTAGTTCCTGGTATCATCCTAATGGAAGGCAGCAGTCTGAAAATGAACCCTGATCTGTTGCGTCGGCAACTGCAAATAAACCGCGAACTTGGTCTGAAAGGGGAGATTTATTTTTATAACAAAGCCATTGAACAACCGGAATTTCAGGAAGTATGGAAAGAATTCTATTCCAGTCCGGTACGGTTCCCGCGCTGACGTCAATCCGAGATAATTAACCTTAGTATATCCAATTGTTGAATTAATTGTAAAATAGTATGAAAAAGAAAATTCAATTGTTTTGTATGCTGCTTGTCGTATCCTTAGGGTATGCTTCGGCTACGTATGCTCAACAGATCATACGTGGACATGTAGCAGATGATTCAGGTATGGGGCTTATCGGAGCTTCCGTTCTTGAAAAAGGTGGAAGCAACGGTACCATCACTGATATGGATGGCAACTTTACGCTCACCCTTGTAACTCCCGAACCTGTTTTGGTTATATCTTATATTGGATATACACCGCAAGAAATTACAGTAGGGGGCAAGACCACGATTCGGGTGACTTTGCGGGAAGATGCACACACACTGAACGAAGTTGTAGTCACAGCTCTGGGTATTAAGAAAGATAAAAAAGCGTTGGGATATGCTGTCAGCAGTGTAGATGGTGGTGATATAGCCGCATTCTCTAAGATCAATCCTCTGGATGGCTTGAGTGGACAGATTCCCGGTTTGAATATCTCTTCTTCGGGAAGTGGTGTCGGTGGTTCTTCCAAAGTAACGATCCGTGGTGTCAGTTCGCTGACCGGGACCAACGATCCGTTGTATGTGATCGACGGAGTGCCTATGGACAATACCGGTGGTGTAGATGGTCTGGGAGGAAGTGGTCAGTACGGTGCTACCGATTATGGAAATGCTGCCAACAACATCAATGCCGATGACATCGAGTCTATCTCTGTCTTGAAGGGGGGAGCTGCCGCTGCGTTGTACGGATCGCGCGGACAGAACGGAGTGATCATGATCACAACCAAAAAAGGAAGTAAGAAAGACGAAACCTTGGGTATCCGTTACAACTATCAGCTTCAGCTGAGCAATCCGCTGATCAAACCCAATTTCCAGAACGAATATTCACAGGGATCTGCAGGTCGTTACAGACCTACGGAATTCCAGAGTTGGGGAGCACCACTTGACGGTACGGAAGTTACCAATTTCCTCGGGCAGCAACAGGCTCTTCGCGGTACTTCAAATCCATACAATGATTATTTCCAGACGGGTGTAGCCCACAACCACAGCGTGGCTATCTCGAATAAGACAGACAAGATGGGAGTCTATTTCTCTTTCACCAATACCAGTGAAAAAGG
>DALZBD010000352.1:0-4691 GCA_031977515.1 Bacteroides sp.
AGATATACATATTCTTGCTTGTTATAAAATCGCCATTCATTTTCTCTTTTTCCGTTTTTATACTCACCCCTTTCTTTCAATTTTCCATTGCTGTGAAAATCTTTCCAGATTCCGGAGCCAGTTATAAAATTTGTTTCATAAAAAACAGTGTCTGTTTCTACCCTTTGACCTCTCATGTACCTGACTGTTTTAAGATGGACTTTAGCGGGACCTTCTAAAAGTCCATTTTCATAATTCAGTTCATAATTAATACCTGTCTCGCAGTTCTTAATTGTAACTGATCCATGTTTTAGCCCGTTATTGAAGTTCATTTTTCCTTCAATCCCTTTTCTTTGTCCGGTATCCATCTCATCACTACATCGAAACTGTACCGGTCCGGTTACTTTTTCATCAAAAATTTTCCATATAAAAAACTCTTTTCCATCTACGGATTCGATAATGAAACTTTCCAATGTATGATACAGTTTTTTATAAGATAACTTTAATTCTTCTTCCAGGGTCAATTTCCCGTTCTGTGAATAGCAGAGCGAAATGCTAATAAAGAGCTGTATGCATACGAGACAGATCCTTGGAATAAAATTCTGTGTATGACAGTATTGCATAGAAGAAAAGAACTAATGAGAATGTGGGTATTGAATTACTGCTGTTTGTTCAAAAAGTTTTCAGTTAAAATCGATTTTATAAAAGTTAAACAACTTACTTTCATTCCATATGATTTCGGATTCACGTTAAGTTCCTTTTTTATATGATTTCCCGTCCTTGTTCTTTACACAATTGCACTCCTACCTCTTTTAGCCTGAATTTTTGTATTTTGCCGCTTCCGGTCATAGGGAATTCATGGATGAAAAATACATATCTGGGTATTTTATGACGGGAAATCTTGTTTTTACAATAATCCTTCACATCAGACTCCATCAACTCTGCTCCCTCCTGAAGTATGATGAATGCTCCTACCTCTTCTCCGTATCTTTGGGAAGGAATTCCGGCCACTTGCACATCTTTCACTCCATCGAGTTTGTAAAGAAACTCTTCGATCTCACGTGGGTAGATATTTTCTCCTCCCCGGATGATCATATCTTTTATGCGGCCTGTAATGCGGTAGTTGCCATCTTCGTCTTTTATTCCCAGATCTCCCGAATGTAAGAAACCATTTTGGTCGATGACCTCTGACGTGGCTTCCGGATTTTTGTAATAGCCGCTCATGTTGTTATATCCCCGGTTGCACATTTCTCCCTGTACACCTACGGGACATTCTTCACCGGTCTCCGGATCAAGAACTTTTACTTCCGTAAATTCAAACTCATGCCCCACAGTGGTACAGCGAACTTCAAAAGAATCGTCGATGCGTGTCTGGGTCATTCCGGGAGATGTCTCTGTCAGTCCGTATACACTGGTTACTTTCATGTACATCTTTTCCTGTACCTGCCTCATCAACTCTACGGGGCATAAAGAGCCTGCCATGATGCCTGTGCGCAGGCTGGACATATCAAACAACTCAAACATCGGGTGATTGAGTTCCGCAATGAACATGGTAGGTACTCCGTATACTGCCGTACATCTCTCTTTGTGGATGGAAGCCAGTACAACCAATGGATCAAATCTTTCCACCATCACCTGAGTGCATCCGTGAGTGAGCACATTCATACTGGCCAGGACTACACCAAAGCAGTGAAAAAGAGGTACGCAGCAGCAAAGTTTATCTTCTGTGGTGAACTTCATGTGTTCGCCGGTCAGGTAACCATTATTTGCAATGTTGTGGTGTGTAAGCATTACCCCTTTGGGAAATCCGGTAGTACCGGAAGTATATTGCATATTTACCACATCGTGGCAACCTACCTGTTCTTTGAGGGAAGTGAGTGCTTTGTCTTCTATATTTTTGCCCAGCAGTAATAATTCAGATGTATTATACATGCCCCGATGCTTCTCTTGACCAATGTATACAACATTCTTCATGTGTGGAAACCGCTTGCTTGCCAGATGTCCCCGCTGACAATCCTTCAATTCCGGTAGCATCGTATAAGTCATCTCTACGAAATCACTGTCTTTTTCTCCATCCACAATACAGAGTGTATGCATATCCGAGTTTTCGCATAGGTATTCCAACTCCGTTTGTTTGTAATTGGTGTTCACTGTGACATACACAGCCCCTATTTGGGCACAAGCATAGAGCAGAGTGAGCCAATCGGGTACGTTAGCTGCCCATATGCCTACATGAGATCCTTTTTCGACTCCGATAGAGAGTAGTCCTTTTGCCATATCATCCACCCTCTGATTCATCTGTTTCCAGGTAAATCTTAAGTTACGGTCCGAGTAGACTATATACTCCTTGTCGGGAGTGGTTTCTGCCCAATACTCGAGCCATTCCCCCAAAGTTCTGTCATAAAGTTGCATAGTATTTTTCTATGTGAATGTGTATGGTCCTGTCAGACAGGTGTATATACTACAGCCAATATTTTGGCTGCTTGTCCTTCGTATGCATGTACATGATGAGGTACAATGGAATCATAATAGATGCTGTCTCCCTCTTCGAGCAGGAACGTTTTCTTTCCATAGCTGATCTCCATAATTCCCTCCAGTACCATGATAAACTCCTCTCCTTCGTGTGAAGACAAGATAAAGTTGCTCTCTTCTATGGGAGATACATCAATGATAAAGGGCTCCATGTGACGATCGGCTTTCGATCTGGAGAGAGAATGATATTGCATATGCCGACGTGATTGTGTGGCATTGTTTGAGAAGCTGATTGTATCTGTCGCTTCTTCTTTTCTGCATACCACAGGCCCGGTCTCATCGTTGTCGTCCAGAAATGTTCCCAGACGCACTCCCAATACACGTGCTATTTTAATAAGAGGAGCCAGAGAGGGGAGGTCCATGTTCTTTTCTATACGTTCTATCTGGTCTACTGTCAATCCGGAACGTTTAGCCAGTTCTTTCGTGGTGATTGATTTGTTTTCGCGGAGAGATTTGATCTTTTCTCCGACTACTTTACTTGTATCCATCTTACTGTGTTTTCTAGGTTAATATGATCAGGAAATGTACAGAGGCAAAAATAGTGATTTCCTGATAGTAACCAAATAATAAGTCTGAAAAAGAGAACAGTTTTCTTTTTCATTGGATAAGAAACGAAAGAATAATCTGAAATTTCTGATATATATTGCCAAAAAAGGAGTATTTGTTTCTGTGAAAGTTTTTAAAAAGCAAAGTCGTTTTTCGAAATGGTTTTACAATGATCTTCCTCCGGATAATTAGTCAGGTTGTAAATGGAACAATTTTGGTAACAAAAAAATAAAATTGGTAACCAGTACGGATGGAGTTGGTTGCTAAAAGAACAGTTTGGGAGGCATGGGTTTTATGACGAATAGTTAATAATCCTGCAATTTCAGGTGGATGTCAAAGTACTTTTGTGAAGAAAAAGTCCGGAGGGTATACTAAAAAAAGAGGTTATTCATCAAATGAATAACCTCTTTTACTTCCGTTATTAAAAACGGATTACCTTCTTAAGCCGAGCTTCTTAACGATGGCACGATATCTTTCGATATCATTTGCTTTCAGGTAGTCGAGCAGAGCGCGACGTTTACCTACCAACATTGTAAGTGCTCTTTCCGTGCTATAATCCTTTCTGTTGAGCTTCAGGTGCTCAGTCAGACTTGAGATACGGTATGAAAACAATGCTATCTGCGCTTCAGGTGAGCCAGTATCAGTGTTAGACTTTCCGTAGTTCTCAAAGATTTCTTTCTTTTTAGCGGCATCTAAATACATAATTCTTAGATTTTTTATATGTAAATTTTCCTTGGAGCGTGCAAAGATAGAGATTATCTTTTATATGACAAGCTTTTACAAGAATTATTTTCAGTATCCTTCCTGTTGCTAAAGCCATTTTTCGTACCTTTGCGCCCAAACAATAGGTATTATATGCAAAATATTAGAAACATTGCGATTATTGCCCATGTGGATCATGGGAAAACTACCCTCGTAGATAAGATGCTTCTGGCAGGTCATCTTTTCCGGGACAATCAGACCAGCGGGGAACTTATTCTGGATAACAATGACTTGGAGCGTGAAAGAGGGATCACGATCTTATCGAAAAATGTCTCCATCAATTATAAGGATACTAAAATAAATATCATCGATACTCCGGGGCATAGTGACTTTGGGGGTGAAGTGGAACGTGTACTGAATATGGCCGATGGCTGTATCCTGTTGGTAGATGCGTTTGAGGGTCCTATGCCGCAGACACGGTTTGTACTGCAGAAAGCATTGCAACTGGGTTTGAAACCCATTGTGGTTATCAATAAGGTGGATAAGCCCAACTGCCGTCCGGATGAAGTACACGAAATGGTATTTGATCTGATGTTCAGCCTGGATGCCACCGAGGAGCAGTTGGACTTTCCAACCATTTACGGTTCCGCCAAGAATGGCTGGATGAGTGAAGACTGGAAGCAACCCACTGATACCATAATGCCTCTTTTGGATTGTATCCTGGAAAATATACCGGCACCACAGCAGTTGGAGGGTACTCCTCAAATGTTGGTAACTTCTCTGGATTATTCTTCTTATACAGGGCGTATTGCCGTAGGACGTGTACACAGAGGAACGTTGAAAGAAGGGATGAACGTCTGTCTGGCCAAACGTGATGGACGTATGTTAAAGTCGAAGGTCAAAGAGGTACATGTGTTTGAAGGGCTGGGACG
>DALZBD010000353.1:0-4682 GCA_031977515.1 Bacteroides sp.
TATCAGGTGCGTGATTGTTTTTGAACGGAGTAGGCACCACGATCAGATATACATCACTGACCTGCGGGGTAAGAGAGGCACGCAGCATACCTTTGCCCACAACCTCCTTCAATAGCTTCTCCAGACCGGGCTCTATGATATGAAGCTGAGCGTTGTTGGTCTTTTCTACCACTTCCGGATTGATGTCTACACCTACGACTTCGATTCCATTTTCTGCCGCCATAATAGCAGTGGGGAGGCCTATATAGCCCAACCCCATAAAACATGCCTTCATACTTTATAGTTTTATCATTATTCTACATTTCAGAAAATACTTCTCAGAGAACTGACCTCCGCTAAAGAGAATGCCTCTACGCAGAGACTACCCGCAGGTAGCTTTTAGGCACTTTTACACGAAGGGTAAGTACCTGGGGAATGCGGATGATCACATACGTTTTATTGGGCAGGCTGAGTAATTCTCCCTGTAGACCTGCCAGATGGCCTTTTACAACCTGTACTTTATCTCCCACCCGGAACACCTCATTGTCAAAACGTACATGGTTGGGATCCGTGTCCATGACGAACATAAAATCCTCCATCTGTTTGTCTGGAACCATCAGCATGCTGCGAGTATACCGGTCACGTATATAAAAAAGCTTTACCCCGAAATCATTGGCTATGGAACAGGCACGCATTTTGGTCTCATAAATAAAGATCAGATTTTTTATTACAGGAACCTCTACCCGCTTTTTACGGTACTTCAATTGCCGAACAACAATCTGGGTGGGAAGAAAATGCTCTACCTCCATTTTTCTCAAAATATCCCTGATCGCCACTTCTTGATTTCGGGGAGTATAGGCAACAAACCATTTTTTTTGATTATCAATCATTTAGCATAAAAAGATTTATATAAAAATAAACGGTGAGGGTACGCTTCGCGAATTGAACGAGACATTTTCAACTCATTCAAAAATCATACAACAGAGTATATAGGGAAGGAATAAGGACATTCCAACTCAATCTTAACGATCTCTTACCTTAACAAACTAAATCAGCAATTGTTTAAAATTAAGATAACTTTATTTATAAATTGTATTTATACATATAATCGTTCAATCTCTTTCCATATCATATACTGATCAAAATTCTCCATAACAAACCGACGGCCGTTTTGACTCAGTTGTTCCCTGTAATAAGGATTTTCAATGAGACGCTTCATACTCCAGACCATACTCTTGCTATCCGTAGGATCAATAAAAATTCCTGTCTCATTTTCTACAATAGAATCCATACAACCCGTAACCCGGGTAGTAAGTACAGGAAGTTGCATAGCAGAGGCTTCCAATACTGAGGTGGGAAGACCTTCCCGGTAAGAGGGCAACACAAAGAGATCCATCATACCATAATAAGGTTCTATATCACTATAATTTACATAGCCTGTACATACTATACGAGGACATTCCCGGATAAAAAGAAGGGTTTCTTCGGGCAATGTATCCTTCTCTTCAAACATACCCACCAACAACAGATAGATATTTGCATGATATTTCAGGAGGGATCTGAAACTATTCACAAGTTCTGCAATCCCTTTATCTTTCACCAACCGACCGGTATAGTCTATCACAAAAGCAGATTCATCCATCTGATAGTTTCGTTTCAATTCAAACACCTTATTTTCTGAAACTCTTTTTCTGAAGAAACGCGATGTATTTATCCCGTTACAGGTCCCTTTGAGCAAAACCAGCTGCTTTTTTTCACCATTCAGTTTATCGGCTATACTTTGTTGGTAAACATAGGAACTTACGCAGATGACTCGGGTAGCAAAAAAAGCCATTACTTTATCCATAAGCATGAGTATCCATCTTTTCGGTCCCACGGAGGTTTCATAAAACAGTCCATGCCGGAAGTAAAGTCTTACAGGCACTCCCGTCAGGTATGCAGCAGTCATGGCCAACAGTGCCCCCTTTGGTGTGTGTCCGGAGACCACTTCTATATGGTTCTTCTTTATATACCTCATTATCTGCAGCAGAGAACACAGATCTCTTACGAGGGAGATCTTTCTCACAATCTTTATTTCTTTATAAAAGAACTTATTTTTCTGTCCGAATTCTGCAAACTCTTTGGAAGGGCTACAAATGAGATGTACCTTATATCTTTTTTTAGAGAAATACGCGAGTTGCTCTCCCAGAAAATAAGGGATCACAAAAAAGACATTGACAACATGAAGTATATTTCTTCTCATACTCAAACTTTTACAGATCTGACATAAAAGTATTTTTATAATTATATTGCTGCCGAAGGTAATTGAAATGCATACAGATCTCTTCCAACTGTTCTATATTGCGGTCCGTACAACATCCGAAGTTATGGGGATGCCACCACAGATGAAAGATCTTTCGCTGTTGAGCCGCATGGCTCATACTCTTCTTTATTCTCCGGATTTTCAGAGGTTCCAGAAAAGAAAAGGTCTTGGAATAAGGACGTAAAAATCGACTGGCCGGCAAGTTCTTCAGGTATTTGTTTTCAGGTGTAAGAGTAGATAAGGAATAGCAATTGGGTCCGGAAAGATTGCAGTATATATCCAGAAAGCGAAGTGCTCCTTTCCAGCAAAAACGCTTTCCGCTTTTTTACGGTTTGTATAAGATATTTTTCGGACTGCCCCGATAATGAGTGAGACCTTCTTCCCAGCACACCTTCAGATATTCCTCTGATACCTGATTACGTGGAAATACGATCGTGTCTATATAAATACCGCGCTTACGAAAAACAGCAAGAGCAGTTTTCAGATCTTCCCTGAACTGATCTGTCGTCTGGCCTTCTTCCAGACAATAATAATGAGAAAAAGTATGGGTAGAGATTTTCACATTTTTCCTTTTCGAAAGAAGAATGATCGTATCGGGACAAAAGAAGAGTTCTTCCCTGTATATTGTCCCGATAAAAGGTACTAAAGATTCATAACAGGAAAATTGTGCATGGACATAATAAGGTTTTACCCAGGGAGCTGCTGACAGAAACTGCTGTACATTTTGCAAAGCCATACCACCCACACACGCAATATCGCATTTGATATGGTATGTATCAAAAACCATAAGAATACGGGACAACGCTGAAATGGAATTTTCTATATGGGGCAAATACCTGTTTATTTCCCTATTATTCCATCCTGCCATTCCCCACAATAGTTCAAAATCCAGAGATATTAAAAAGTATCCGTTTTTCATAGCATGTTACTGATTTTATACAGGTAGTTGGCAACAAGTTCTCAATCAGCGTCATTCCGATAACAATAAAGCCAATGATGCATCTGTTTCTGAGATCATTTCAGACAATAGGACATGAAGGCTTTAAACATATAACACATTTAATCAAAAAAAGTTGATCTCCTGTTTCTTTCCTTACTCCTTCATTGAAGATCAGAACAAACTATGTGATCAAAAAAAAGATCCGATTATCTGTGCATAGATAACCGGATCTTTTCTATTTTGTGTAAATCAGAAATTAGAAGTTACAAAACAGGAAATATATTTATTTTGGCAAAACTCTGGAAGTTACATAAATGTCTTCATTTATTTTAAATACTTTATGAAAGACTTGAAAAGAGCCCACATCAAATAATATACTCCTCTGATATAACCTGTTTTCTCTTCATATACATATATATACTGTAATGCATCTGTAAACCGGAGCAATATTCTTCTACAAAAAGTGTGTTATTCATTCTTACTTTTGCAAAATAAGATGGAGTAACAGAATCTGTCGTATAATGTTGGAGAAAATATTTTCTATCAAGTTTTGTACTTGCATTAAGTCAACTAATTTTAAACTCATATCTTCATATCTAAGAAAATTATACCTATAAACGTCTAATCTCTTTCCTCATTAGATACTAATCAGAATTTTCATTTATTTAATGACAATCCTAAAAGCCTGTTTGAAATGCTACTCGTTTATTCATTTAGGTCTATAGCTAAACTATTTACTTACATTTAAATGTAGTGTTTTATGCAAAGACACTAAAACTTCGCCTCTCATAGACAAAAAGAAAGTTTTAGAAAAAGTAAAAAACAGCGATCCTATTTTTATGGAAAAGTCAAACAGGCTATAAGTTTATAAAGAGTCTTAACCCTGTTATTGCAGGTAACCAAAAAACCTGCTATATTTGTTTATTATAAGATTAAAACAAAGCATCTTTATGAAAGGTATTGTTCTTGCAGGAGGATCGGGAACCCGACTCTATCCGATAACAAAAGGAGTGAGTAAACAGCTATTGCCGGTTTTTGACAAACCGATGATCTATTATCCAATCTCAGTACTGATGCTGGCCGGTATCCGGGAGATATTGATTATATCTACCCATCATGATCTACCGGGATTTAAAAGATTACTGGGTGATGGAACTGACTTTGGGGTACGCTTTGAGTATGCCGAACAACCTTCTCCGGATGGATTGGCGCAGGCCTTTATAATAGGAAGGGAATTTATCGGAAAAGATGCTGTTTGTTTAGTTCTGGGAGATAATATCTTTTATGGAAGAGGATTTACAGGGATGTTGAAAGAGGCAGTAACAGCTGTGGAAAAAGAAAATAAAGCCACTGTTTTTGGCTACTGGGTAAGTGACCCGGAGAGATATGGAGTGGCAGAATTTGATGGAGAAGGAAATGTGTTGAGTATAGAAGAGAAACCACAACATCCAAAATCCAATT
>DALZBD010000354.1:0-4677 GCA_031977515.1 Bacteroides sp.
AAATATATTGGTTCTTCTTCACTTTAGTTGAAAGCTTCACCAATATATTTGTTCCTATTTACAATCTATCTGTAGCCTTGTAGAGGCGTTACAACTTAGCCTGGGGTTAGGGTAGTGAAGCCGTAGCGGTAGCGAAGGTGAAACGAAACGCCACCCCAGGACTTAAAACAGTGTTGTTTGGCAGGAGTTCTGAAAGAACGGCACAAAGAAGTAGATCATTTTTTTGTGCCGTTCTTTCAGAACTCCTCTTCTTTGTATGATCTTATCATACCTGGGGTGGCGTCGGTCTTCGTATCCTCAGACCTTCCTGACCCCAGGCTAAGTTGTAACGCCTCTACAAGGCTACAGATACATTGTGATATAAAATAATATGTATGATATTAAACGGAGATTTCAACTAAAGTGAGGAAGAACCAATATATTCCGGATCTTTCCATTCATCTGTATGTCTGTTCAGAGTCTGTACAAGAGTAATGCGCTTTTATATATTCATGATGCTCCGGAATGAACTTCAGTTACCTCTTCTTCCTGTTCCTCCGGGAAGTCGTTCTCTGTTTCCGTAGGATATATGCCTGCAAGCCATTTCCAACTCCTGTCTATTAATAAACCTCCTGCTACAATTTCTGTCAGGTCGCAGAAACGAAAGAGTACCCTGAAGATAGGGTGCAGGTTGTGTTCAAGTAGAGAAAACAGAATGATGGAAAATAGGATACAACTTCCTGCCAGTAGTGTTGCCGGAAGGTGCAGGAAAGGCAACTCCGGAGTATGTATCAGGATCAGCCAACAGGGCAGAGAAAGGAATATCATCAATAGTATATGTGCCAGTTGCAGTTCTGCTCCTATGAGCAGGCAAGAGACAATAAAAGAAACGAGTAGCAGAGCAGCTATACGTGCTTTACCATGTAGCCAGGCTACCAGAGGTAGCCATATAAGCAGACCGATGGTTATGGGAAGGTAGAAACAAAGTGAAGGTGAGTAGACCTTTCCGGTGATGGCCTTTACTGTGGATAGAATAGCCAGTATAAGGATAAGTAATCCGTAGAGAATAAAGAGGATACCGATGTTCCTTTGTTGGGAATCGCTGTAAGAGTAATCAGATTTCATAGCGTATCTTTATTAAGGTTGGGATTTCAGGTTCATTTATTCGCGTGAAGAGGCAGCAAGATCAGCTTTCTATCCGGAAGCCGGATAAGGAAGCGATCTGAAACAGAGACACTGTCTGGCGGATCGGAAGGGCCGGATAGGTTATTTGTAGACATAACTTATTATAAGTTATTACTTTAGGTAAATATACCTATTTTTTATCAGAAGAGATAATTTTTATCTTTCTTTTTTCATGTTCTATAGCAGGTATAAGGGGGGAGAGAGACGGTTCTCTTATCTGTCAGAAACAGTTTCTTATATAATCTGATTTTATCTTTTTGATATGTAAATCTGGATATAGATATTAAAATGTCGCAATTTAATTGTTTATGCTTTCTTGTTATGTGATATAAATTGAACTTCTGTGTAATGTGTCGGTATAAATATGGTTTAAATATTCATTTTTGTCACTAAACTGCCTGCCATTTGAGTCGAAACTCCTTGGCATTTATATCGAAACTTCAGGCTATTCGATTCGAAACGCAAGGGCATTCTGATTAAAAGTCGGTAATAAGTTGCTTGAAACTCCCCGAATCACCCATAAAATACTACGGGAATGTTGAAAAAACAGAATTTTTCTTCCGGAAGTATATCTTTCGGGGTTATATGTCGAATGATGAATTGTTGATTTTTGATGGTATTTTCATTGAAAGTGTTAAGTTTGTTTTATTATTTGTGGTATATTGTTTGTGAATTTGGTGATATTGTTGAAAAATGTATTTTCCTTATTCGCGCTGGCTGCTTTTATTTTTTTTAATGTCCGATTCTTTAGAAATAAGTCAATGACAAGCTTTAGAAATATCAAATTGACAAAATGTAAATCGCATGCTTCTCTGTCCGGGAATTCCTGGATAGGGTGGTGCCCGGGAATATTTTTTCTCCGGCTAAATGGAACTATAAGATCCTGTTTTTATGGAAATGAGGAGATACTTTCAGGGTAAAGAACAAAACGGAAACAACGGTGAGGCACGCGCCCAACAGATAGGCCCGGCTGAATGCAAAGTGTTGACCGATCCAACCTCCGGCTGTGAGTCCGATACCGATCCCCACATCCCAGGAGGTCAGGTAGGTAGAGGTGGCTGTGCCTCTTTTGTTATTGGGAGCCAGATTGACGAAGAGGGAGTTGAAAGCCGGAAACATCGTACCAAAACCTGTCCCGAGCAAGAGTGCGATCGTGAAAAACAGGACAGTGGTCAGTTCACGATTCCATCCGATAAGCACATCGCAGGCGGCAAGCAGGAAGTAGCAGATACATACCAGATACATTCCTATACTGATCACCTGGGTGATGCGTCCTTTGTCTACCTGTTTTCCTGAGAAGAGGCGGGAGACCGCCATACCTACGGCGAGAAATGTAAAAAACAGGCCGCTACTCAGACTGATCCCTATTTCCTGTGCATAGACGGCGATATATGTACTCGTCATTCCGTAGGGGATAGACAACAGTAGTAAAGAGACTCCGGCAGGAATACCTTTGATCAGGATAAAACGATCTAAGGATATGGGTTCGCGGGACACCGGAGGTTTGGGTGGGGTCTTTACTAAGCAGGCCATCACGAATCCGAGTGTGCCGGAGGTCAGAGAGACCAGAAAAATGGTCCCGAACGAGCAGGTATCGTGCATGAACAATCCGACCATCGGACCGAAACTCATGGCAGTGTTGTTCATCAGACCGTAATAGCCTACGGCTTCTCCCCGTCGGGAGGAGGGGGTAATGTCGATCACAAGGGTATTACCTGCCACTGTCACCATACCAAAAGCCAGTCCGTGTACGACACGAAGCATGATGAAGAGAGTGAGTATCCCTGCGACGATGTACCCGGCAAATACGAGGGTGAAAGCAAAATAAGCGATCAGGTACAACGGTTTGCGTGCGAATGTATCCAGCAAATACCCTGAAAAGGGACGGATACAGAGTGCAGCTACCGTATAGATGGAGAGGACTACACCTATGGCTGCGTTTCCGATATGGAATTCTTCGGTAAGGTAGAATGGCAATACGGGCAGTATCAGATAGAAGGCAAAGAACAGCAGGAAGTTGGCTGCAAGGATGTAGCAGTAATCACGGGTGATCAACCGGTCTTTTGACATAATACATATATTTATAATTTACGATTTGACGAACCAACGGTCGACAAATCGTAAATAGATAAATCCTTTAGTGTGCTGCTTCGAATTCTTTGAGGAAGCGTATGTCGTTTTCCGAGAAGAGTCGGAGGTCTTTGACCTGATACTTGAGGTTGGTGATCCTTTCGATACCCATGCCCAGCGCATACCCACTGTATTTTTTGCTATCTATGCCGCAGGATTCCAGAACGTTCGGGTCTACCATACCACATCCGAGGATCTCTACCCAACCGGTATGCTTGCAGAAAGGACATCCCTTGCCCCCACAGATGTTACAGCTGATATCCATCTCGGCACTGGGTTCGGTGAATGGGAAGTAGGAAGGGCGCAGACGGATCTGTGTATGGGCACCAAACATCTCTTTGGCAAACAGAAGCAATACCTGTTTGAGATCGGTAAAAGATACATTCTCAGCTACATACAAAGCCTCTACCTGGTGGAAGAAACAGTGTGCGCGGTAGCTGATGGCTTCGTTGCGGTATACTCTTCCCGGACAGATGATACGGATGGGAGGTTGTGTCTTCTCCATCACACGGGTCTGTACGGAAGAGGTATGTGTACGCAATACGATATCGGGGTTGGCTTCGATGAAGAAAGTATCCTGCATATCACGTGCCGGATGGTCTTCTGCAAAGTTGAGCGAAGAGAATACGTGCCAGTCGTCTTCAATCTCAGGCCCCTCGGCAATGCTGAAACCGAGTCTGGCGAATATATCAATGATCTCGTTCTTTACGATGGAGAGCGGATGACGCGTACCCAGTTTCACGGGATATGCCGTGCGGGTAAGGTCTATGTCGCTGTATTCGTTGTCTGAGTTCTCAAATTGTTCTTTCAGAGCATTGATCTTATCCTGCGCTTTGTTTTTCAGTTCGTTCAGCTGCATCCCTACTTCTTTTTTCTGGTCGGCAGGTACATTGCGGAAATCGGCCATCAAGGCATTGACAGCTCCTTTTTTACTCAGGTATTTGATACGTAATGCCTCCAGTTCTTCGGCATTGGCGGCCTGTAGTTGGTCTACTTCGGCCAGCAGTTCCTGTATCTTGTTGATCATATGATGATTTTTTTATTGTTCCGTTTCTGTAAAAACGATGCAAAGATACAATTTTTAGTGCAAATCTTTTCAAGTAGAGCAGGTAAAAGTAAGAAAGATAATCAGGATCTCTGGCACTCCGGTTGAAAAATGTCTCCATTGAATATTTTTAATTTAACCTTTACAGATATAGGAGAAGATTTGTCCGGAATACCAGGTGAACATAATTTTTTTATCCCTGAAAGGAATAGCCGTCAGGCTAAGGATGATCAGCCCCGTAGGGGGTTTCTGTTTGTAGCCTCGTGCGGAAGCGCGGGGACAGCATAGATTCCCACATAGATGCGCCCCATAGGGGTGCTATGTTCCTGTAATGGTAC
>DALZBD010000355.1:0-4644 GCA_031977515.1 Bacteroides sp.
TTTATATTTCAGCTAACATTGGCCGCCCCACTGAACTTCGTCAATCTTCCAACCAAAAAACTCAATACTTAAAACTTATCACTTAGAACTTAAAACTTAAAATAAAAATGAGGAGGAAGAATAATTATAAAAAGAAAGATTTACCTTTGCATGAAGAATTCAGGTTGCCAGCAACTATAAAATTTTCAATGGCAACCACTCAAAATCAACAAATTAATTATTAAAACAATAAAATCATGATGCATACCTGGTTTGAATGCAAGATTCGCTACGACAAGCTGATGGAGAATGGAATGAATAAAAAAGTGACAGAACCTTATCTGGTGGATGCGCTCAGTTTTACGGAAGCAGAGGCACGGATCATTGAAGAGATCACTCCGTTTATTTCGGGAGAATTTACGGTTTCAGACATCAAACGGGCCAATTTCAGCGAATTGTTTTTCAGTGAAGAGGAATCTGCCGACCGTTGGTTCAAATGCAAAATCTTCTTTATCACTTTGGATGAAAAAAGTGGAGCAGAGAAACGGACAGCTACACAGGTACTGGTACAGGCTTCTGACCTCCGCGATGCTGTACAGAAACTGGACGAAGGGATGAAAGGTACGATGGCGGATTACCAGATCGGTATGGTAGCCGAGACTCCGATCATGGATGTCTATCCCTTCCAAAGTGAGCCTAACGACAAACCGGAGGTGTAAGATGAGTATCGGGGAACGTATCCGGGAGATCCGGCAAACTCTTCCCGATGGGGTACGGCTGGTAACCGTATCCAAATTTCATCCGGCAGAGGACATTCTGGAGGCTTATGGAGCCGGCCAACGCATTTTCGGGGAGAGCCGGGTGCAGGAGTTGGTGGAGAAACAGGAGAAATTGCCTGAGGATATCGAATGGCATTTTATCGGCCACCTGCAAACCAATAAAATTAAATATATTATTCCTTTTGTCTCACTCATCCATGGGGTAGATTCTTACAAACTGCTTTCAGAGATCCATAAACAAGCGGATAAAACCGGACAAGTAGTAAAATGTTTGCTACAGATACATATAGCTACGGAAGAGAGTAAATTCGGTTTCGATTTTAATGAGTGCAGACAAATGCTGGAATTGGGAGAGTGGAAACAACTCTCTGCCATACGTATTTGCGGACTGATGGGTATGGCGACTTATACTGATGATGAAAAACAGATCTGTAAAGAGTTTCTGAAGCTGAATAAATTCTTCACAGAAATAAAAAGTTCATATTTTAAAGATCAACCGGATTTCCGGGAATTATCCATGGGTATGTCGGATGATTATCCACTGGCTATAGAAGCAGGAAGTACTCTAATAAGAGTAGGTAGCCGCATATTCGGCGAAAGAAAATGAAAAGTTTTAAGTTGTAGACGCAAATATGCGTCTTACATACTGTCTCTCTGTTTTTTTTGGAAGGCGATAGCCACACGCTGGTAGAGACGCATATTTTCGCATCAAAAAGGGAACAAACAGACTAAAAGAAAGCTGAAAAAAGAGTGGATCTTTTCCGGGGACAGATATACCCTGTCAATACTTTCTCTTACTTTTTTATTTCTTCCAAACCTTATAGATCTGTAAAACATTTTGTTATTTCAACAATAGATAGTATATTCGTAGGCATTAACATATAATATTATGACTGATATAACTACCTTTTTCGCCGGACTGCACTTAAAGAATCCCATCGTTATCAGCAGTTCGGGATTAACAAACAGCCCCGAAAAAAACCGGAAGCTGGCGGAAGCTGGTGCCGGAGCAATCGTATTGAAATCTCTCTTTGAAGAACAGATCATGATAGAAGTAGAGAAAGTGATTGATACGGTCTATTATCCGGAAGGTGAAGAGTACCTGGCTGGCTATATACGTGAGCATGCGTTGTCTGAGTACCTCACATTGATCCGGGAAAGTAAAGCTGTATGCGACATTCCTGTAATCGCCAGCATCAATTGTCATACAAACGACAATTGGGTTGAGTTTGCCACACATATCGAAAAGGCCGGTGCGGATGCTCTTGAGATCAATATTCTGAGTTTACCTGCTACTGCTGTGGGTTATGAATACGGATCGTTTGAACAACTTCATATTGACATCCTGCGCAGCATCAAGGAAAAGATACATATTCCTGTTATTATGAAATTGGGAAGCAACTTGACCAACCCGGTAACATTGATCGAACAATTGTATGCAAACGGGGCTGCTGCAGTTGTTCTGTTCAACCGTTTCTATCCGGTAGATATTGATGTGGAAAAGCTTCTCCACACCACCGGGGATGTATTCAGTAGTCCTTCCGATCTGTCCAACCCCTTGCGATGGGTAGGTATAGCCTCTTCTGTGGTAAATAAACTGGACTATGCAGTGTCGGGGGGAGTATACGATCCGGAAGATGTGGCAAAGGCACTCTTAGTTGGTGCTTCGGCTGTAGAAATATGTAGTACGATCTATCGCAACGGAGACCATCGTATTGAGGAGATGATCACTTTCCTAAAAGAATGGATGGAGAGACATGGATTCACCCATATCAATCAGTTCAAGAGAACATTGAATGACAGAGATGTGAAAGGAATAAATATGTTCGAACGGACTCAGTTCCTTAAATACTTTGGTACCGTATAGATGCAAATTCGCTAAACAATAACAGAGTACACTCTGTATTTTTACATAATCACCCCGTATTTGACACTTTTTCATCAAATACGGGGTAATTCATTCTCTGTAGGGAACAAAAACGTGGATTTTCCAAAGGAGAAATACTTTGTCATTATTCTCTCCTGCATATCCTTTTAAAACTCATTATTCCAGTATTGAATGATCTCTGCTTCATTGTACGTAAGTTGTTGTGCCAACCCACTGGCAACAGGATAACACCCTACTGGCACTATCGAATGTAGCATCTACAAAAAAGCATTACTCCTCGCCTTATAGCTATGATTAGACCGCGACCTCAGTTTTTTAATCAGATCCTAAACGGTTTATAATAATAAGTTCATCAAATAGTAAAAATTTAGCGAATATCCCCATAAAACCTAAAACGAAAATATAACAGAAAAAGCCCACTGAAAAATATCCAGTGAGCTTTTTCTATAGTAACCTTCATATTTATCTTATCTGCATATATCGGCACCTTTCTTATCAAGTGCTTCAAAACAGGAGTTCTTGCTGATAAACTCAGGTACAATATCCTTCATTGCTGCTACAATACGCATCTGATCGTAGGTATAACTTTCCTGAACCAGTTTTTCAATCCGCTCCTTCACCTCATCGTAATCGTATTCACGTACCGTGGCGATCATGATCTTTTCATGATGGGTAGGCTTGGTGAGTTCTTTCGCATTTAACAGTTCTTCGTATAATTTCTCACCATGCCTCAGACCAGTAAACTCGATACGAACCTCTGGCCGTCCGGAAAGACTGATCATACGTTTGGCCAGATCCACAATCTTAACCGGTTTGCCCATATCAAAGATATAGATCTCTCCTCCATTCCCCATACTACCGGCTTCCAATACCAGACGACAGGCTTCGGGAATAGTCATAAAATAGCGGATAATTTCGGGATGAGTCACCGTTACAGGACCACCCTTCTGAATCTGATCCCGGAAACGAGGGATTACCGATCCGTTGGACCCCAGAACGTTGCCAAATCGGGTGGTGATAAATTTCGTATGCTCTCCTCCCTGCTGTTGCAATTTTTTAGCCAGTGACTGTACATAGATCTCGGCCAGACGTTTGGAACATCCCATTACGTTGGTCGGGTTCACAGCCTTATCGGTGGAGATCATCACAAATTTCTCGGCTCCGTACTTCACCGAAAGATCGGCCATGATACGACTTCCGTGCACATTCACCTGAATGGATTCCGAAACATTGTCTTCCATCATAGGCACATGCTTGTAAGCAGCTGCATGAAATACATATTGAGGACGGAAAGACTGGAATACCGCTTCCATACGAGTCAGATTGGAGACGTCGGCTACAATAGTCTCCGCATCCAGGTTGCGCCAACGTTCCTGCAATTCCAAACGTATATCATGCAGCGGAGTTTCGGCCTGATCCACCAATACCATTTTATAAGGGTTGAATGAGGCAACCTGGCGCATGATCTCACTACCTATAGATCCTGCGGCACCAGTAATCATCACCCGCTTACCTTCGAGTTGAAAAGCAATTTTGTGGATGTCTACTTCTATCGGATCACGTTGCAAGAGGTCTTCGATCTGGATCTCTTTCAATTGTACACGACTCAATGCCTGACCACCCCATTCACTCAAAGGAGGAGCGGTGAGCAGTTTGATATTATTGGTCAACAGGTGATCTGTGATTTCATTCTTCTTCAGCATATCCATCTTTGCAGGCGAAACAATAAGTGTATGTACATCCCTATCATTCATCAATTCGATCAGTGCCGCATCATTCGGATACACTTTCACTCCCATCATAACTTTTCCGATAAGTTCCGGCTCATCAGCGACAAATCCTCTCAAGCGGTAATGATTGCGAAGATTCACTTTTAAAGATTTAGCGATATTTACACCTGCCTCTTTGGCTCCGTAAATAAAAACATTCGCACTGTGGCGACTATCAAAATTGATTAACTCAAACATCATTTTCACTACCACGCGCGAACAGGTCATG
>DALZBD010000356.1:0-4623 GCA_031977515.1 Bacteroides sp.
CGTAAAAGAAAATAAGTTCTCTTCCTGGCCAGAATTGTACCACAGTAGCACTTTCTACTTCATCAGAAAGATTTTCGAGAATCCCACCAGGCACAGCACCCATAATGATCGGCTGGGATTCTCCTTTCTGCTCATTTATATGGTAGATGGCATGGACGGCATACAACTTATCCACTTCCTGATAATGAGAATCAAAACTCCTCTCAAAAGCGATCCGAGCAAACAGGATCAGAGAGATAGCCAGCCCCAGTGTCAGGGAAATGGTCTTGATGACATTCGATCCCTTTCCCCGGATGAGTGTCCTGAACGTGTAATATAATTGTTTCATTGTGATCCGGTATTCTTTAGTTTGTTACGCTTGCTACCACACTACCGTCGAACAGGTGCACAACCCGGTGGGCAAACGAAGCATCGTGCTGAGAGTGTGTCACCATGATGATGGTGGTTCCTTCCTGGTTGAGTTCGGTGAGCAGGTTCATTACCTCTGTTCCGTTTTTGGAGTCGAGGTTACCGGTAGGCTCATCGGCAAGGATCAGCTTCGGATTAGTCACCAGGGCACGGGAGATGGCTACACGCTGCTGCTGACCACCGGAGAGCTGCTGCGGAAAATGCCTGGCCCGGTGGCTGATACTCATCCGCTTGAGCATATCTTCTACCATCCGTTTGCGCTCGGAAGCTTTGTATCCCATATAGGTCAGCGGCAATTCTACATTTTCAAACACATTCAGTTCGTCAATCAGGTTGAAGCTCTGGAACACGAAACCCAGTTTTCCTTTACGCATCTGAGTGCGCTCTTTCTCTCTGAGAATGGCAACCTCCTGCCCCATCAGTTTATAAGATCCTTCTGTAGGGTTGTCAAGAAGGCCAAGGATATTCAATAAGGTAGATTTTCCACAACCCGAAGGCCCCATAATAGCCACGAACTCTCCTTCTTTCACTTCGAGACTTACATGATTGAGTGCCACGGTTTCCACTTCTGTTGTACGGAATACCTTGCTAATGTCGTTTATCTGTATCATAATTCAATATTTTAATTTCTTTTCATTCTATGCTAAGTTATTTATTTTATTCGTATTTGATGCTATGCACCGGATTTTCGTTGGAGATATTCCATACTTTCAGCAATACTGCTGCATGGATCAACAGATTCACTACTAAAATCACGACTATATAAAAGAATACATCTGTTTCTATATGCTCTCTGAATTGCTCCAACTACTTCTGTCCCATAAAATAAGACAGAACAGTGCCCGGAGCCACAGAAATAAATGTTATTCGGAAAATATTCCGAGAAAACAATCCCAGGATATCGGTGATCTCATCACCATTTACTTTACGGATAGCGATCTCCTTGCCACGTCAGCGGATATCATCGTTGATATATCCGAACAGTCCCATCAGAGCAATCAGAAGAATAGCTACAGAAGAAATCTCTGTACCCTGCTTTCCGGAAAAAAGAAACAGGTATTATTTACCTCCTTCCAGTACTCCACTGTTGTCATCCCGGTTGTTGAGACGCTTCTGAGCACTCTGGTATTTCCGTCCGAACTGGAAATTCCAGCTCACACGCACAGCCAGCAACGTGCTTGTCTCAGGAATGAATTCACGTCTTTTACTGCCTGCTATCTCGTTCAGGTTGTCACTACCCAGTTTCCAGCCTTTATTCATTCCCGGATTGATTATAAATGCCATGGCATGCAGGTTTTTCCACCGGTAAGAAGCTCCGACGGTCATCACCCTCTCTCCGTAGGTAACTGTCTCTCCATACAGGCTGTTGTTACGAAACATGAACTCTACGAAAAGCGATACATCTTTATAATTCCCTTCGGCAAATGCACGCATATACCAGTTGCCCAGTGTATGTTTGTAGTCATTGCCCCGGCTGTCGAAGTAGTTGTATCCGCCACTTCCGGAAATAATGAAATGTTCTTTCAGGAAAGAGGCACGCATATACAAGTCCAGATTCAACTTGTGCCAGCTGCGCTGATTGGCTGTAGAGCGTACAAACCATCCATCTTCGTAAGTAGTCTGCTCCATGATAGGCTTGCGGTAATAATAATCGTTGGCACTCAACGTAAATCTGATATTCTTCCGGTTGTAAGAATACGTAAGCCGGTTGACATAGTTCATCACCGGATTGAGATCGGGATTTCCACGACGCAGCTGCAAAGAGTCTATCGGCTGCGTCACATCGCTCAGTTCGGACAGGGCAGGAGAAGATCTGTACATATCTCCCCTGTAGCGGATCTGCGAATATTCGTTGATGGTATATCCCAGGCGCAGGGAAGGACGGAAATCATAGCGGGTATACCCTTGCGATCCCTGAGAAAACCAGGCACGGGTGACACCCGCACCTACCGTATACATGAATTTATTCACCCTCCCCATAAACTCCGTATAGAGATAGGTATCACTCTGTTTCATGGAAGTCTCACTCAGGTTCTGGTTCACCAGATAATCGTTGTTTGTGATGCTCTGGGTATGTTTCAACCCGGTACTCAGCCGACCTGCCTTCATCTCTTTCTCATAGATACCCTCACCTATGATCGAATATTTCTTTCCGTCTACATTCGAATGGATATCTGTCAGGTATTCATTGTATCGCTCTTCCCGGTAGAAACGCTCCTGGTTGGTGCCGATGTATGTACCTACCACATTCAGGACAAGCAACTGCTTGTTTTTCAGATGATGCTGATAATAGAGATCCAGCGAAGGGATCTTATTGTCCAGCGTGGTATTGTCTGTCATATATACTCCCTGTTCGCGGTTGCCTACCGGATACAGGAAACTACTGAAATCCTTTACGGGCTCTCTACGCTGGTGGAAGTTGAGCGAAGCAGAAAAGAGATATTTCTCCGGTTCCATCAGGCTGTAGTTGGCATTCATCATGTGTCTGCGGATCTTCCATCGGGTAGGATCGCCATCTTCTACCCGGGTAAGAGAGTGCCCCGGGTCAAACTGAAAATGCTCTTCGCTGGTACGGGACATCTCATCGTATCCCCGGTAGATATAACCGTACATCAGGTTGAATTCAGACTTTTTGTAGTTGAGCTTGGTGTTCAGGAAATTCTCTCCAAACGGAATGACAGGCGAGTTCATGGCCGATACCATCACCGTTCCACCCGACTCACGCCGTCTGACGATATAATCTATCACCGCCTCTACGTCTCCATAACGCAGAGAAGGTTCGTCGTGATATTCGATACGGATGATATCCGATGGCAAAAGCGCCTGTATCTCTTTGCTGTCTGCCGGTGCTCCATTGACACGGAACTGCACCGCTCCCCCTCTGGCTCCGGACACACTGTTCTCTATGCGATTCAGGATCAGTCCCGGCAACTTCAGGTTGTTCAGCACATCCATACCATTCGCTGCGTTCCTGAGTTGAGCAGAAGTGGGAAACAGGATCTGACGGTCGATCTTCTGTATCACATGAGAGGTGGATATCACCACTTCATCCAACATCACAGAGGCCGAATCCAATAGAATGATTCCCATATCCAGGTTTTTCTGCAGATCGTCTACTGCTATGGCTACCGCCTCATAGCCCAGGCAGGAAACGATAATCTGATAATCGCCCTTATATAAATTAGGAATAGAAAAACGTCCGCGCAAGTCGGTAGTAGTGCCGGTTACAAACGTCGAATCGGAAGCACGATTCAATACTACATTTGCAAATTCAACAGGTTCTTTGCCGTCACCTGTGGCAATCCTCCCTTTGATCTGTAAAGACTGTCCCCATGTAGTCAGTGTCGAAGCAAGTATACATACAATAATAAGAATGCGTTTCATACAATTTAGTCTATTAGTGATTTTATTTACAGGGAGATACAAAAAGCGAGCCAAGATCACAACTATCTATTTATCAAAACATTACAACCACCATCTTACCTGAGGTGTCTAAAATTTATGCAGCCGTCGTTTAAAATATGGACACTCCCGGAGAGGTTTTCACCAAAAACCCTATCTTTGGGGTACAAAAACGTCAGAAGACCACATGAAAATCCAGAAAAACATTCTTATTGTAGATGATAATAAAGGGGTATTGACTGCCCTGCAGCTACTACTGAAACCTTACTTCCAGGAAATCATCACACTCTCTTCACCGGTCACTCTCCCGACCCGACTGCGTGAAGCAAAACCAGATGTGGTCTTATTAGACATGAACTTCACCGCTGGGATCAATACCGGCAACGAAGGACTTTACTGGCTTCATGAAATAAGATCCATCTCTCCCGCCCTACCTGTCATTCTGTTTACCGCGTATGCAGACATAGACCTTGCTGTGCGGGGGATCAAGGAGGGAGCCGCCGATTTTATCGTAAAACCCTGGGACAACCAACGTCTCATTGATACCCTGCTGCAGGCAACTTCTCCCAAAGGCAGGAAGAAACAGGAAAAAAGATCCTCTCCATTGGAAACTATGTACTGGGGCGAAAGTGCCCCGATGCAGTCGCTGCGTATATTGATAGAAAAGGTAGCCGTAACGGATGCCAATATCCTGATCACGGGAGAAAACGGTACCGGAAAGGAGATGCTGGCACGGGAAATACACCAATTGTCGGGAAGAAAAAACAAAGAACTGGTGAGTGTGGATATGGGGGCACTGACAGAGACTCTGTT
>DALZBD010000357.1:0-4618 GCA_031977515.1 Bacteroides sp.
CAAAACAAATGAGGTCTCTTCCGGTGATATATGTGCCCTTATAGGGATTGAAGGATTTGAGATTGGAGATACGGTTTGTGACTTCGAACAACCGGAAGCTCTTCCTCCGATCGCAATAGATGAGCCGACAATGAGTATGCTTTTTGCGATCAATGACTCTCCATTCTTTGGAAAAGATGGTAAGTATGTGACATCCCGCCATATCCATGATCGCCTGACAAAAGAGTTGGATAAGAATCTTGCTCTGCGTGTGAGTAAAAGTGAAGAGGATGGCAAGTGGATCGTTTCGGGGCGTGGGGTACTTCATCTTTCGGTCTTAATTGAGACCATGCGTCGCGAAGGCTATGAACTACAGGTAGGACAGCCACAGGTAATTTATAAAACCATAGATGGTGTACGCCATGAACCTGTTGAGGAGTTGACAATCAATGTTCCGGAGGAGTATGCCAGCAAGATGATTGATATGGTCACTCGTCGCAAAGGAGAAATGGTGATGATGGATAATAATGGTGAACGTGTGAATCTGGAGTTCAATATGCCCTCACGCGGTATTATCGGTTTGCGTACCAATGTCCTTACGGCCTCGGCCGGTGAAGCCATTATGGCACATCGTTTCAAAGAATATCAACCTTATAAAGGAGAACTTGAACGTCGTACCAACGGTTCGATGATCGCTATGGAGGCAGGTACAGCTTTTGCCTACGCTATTGATAAGTTGCAGGACAGAGGTAAATTCTTTATTTTCCCGCAGGAAGATGTATATGCCGGTCAGGTAGTCGGAGAGCATTCTCATGAAAATGACCTGGTCATCAATGTGACTAAATCCAAAAAACTGACTAATATGCGTGCTTCCGGAGCAGATGACAAAGCACGGTTGATCCCGCCCATACAATTCTCACTGGAAGAGGCATTGGAATATATCAAGGAAGATGAATATGTGGAGGTCACTCCCAAACATATGCGTATACGTAAGGTCATTCTGGATGAGAATGAACGTAAACGTGCCAATAAGAATTAATTGATTGTTTGTATGATATAGATGCTCCGGTTTCCTGTGAAGCCGGGGCTTTTTATTTAGAAAGATTCGTTAAACAATAACCTATCCCTTTCGGGGATGCCGGAGATAGTTACCTTAAAAGATCACACACGTATGTCCTGCTACTTCATTTTGATTGAAGGTATTCAGCGAATGTAGAGGTTTATTAGAAACCGGGTGAGAAGAAAGGATGAGTTGTGAAGCAAAAAAGAAAGGCGATCCTATATAATAGGATCGCCTTTTATCGAGCATTAACTCTTTATCTCAATTACAACTGAGGACCGGCAGCGATCAATGCTTTTGCATCGTCGTTGTCACAGTACTGTTCGAAGTTCTTGATATATTTAGCAGCCAGAGATTTTGCTTTGGTTTCCCATTCAGCAACATCAGCATACGTGCTACGAGGATCAAGAATGTCTGAAACATTGTTCAATGTTTTAGGAACAGTCAGGTTCAGAATTGGAATATTTACTTTTTCTGCGTTTTCAATAGAACCGTCGATGATAGCGTCGATGATAGCACGTGTATCTTTCAGAGAGATACGTTTGCCGGTACCGTTCCATCCTGTATTCACTAAGTAAGCTTTTGCTCCGTGTTCTTTCATCTTTCCACCCAGAGTCTTGGCATACATAGTTGGGTGCAATGTCAGGAACGCTTCACCGAAAGCAGGAGAGAATGAAGGTACAGGTTCAGTGATACCACGTTCTGTTCCGGCCAATTTGGAAGTATAACCGCAAAGGAAGTGATACTGTGCCTGTGCATCGTCCAGGATAGATACCGGAGGCAATACTCCGAATGCATCAGCAGAAAGATAAACGATCTTGCTGGCGTGTCCTGCTTTTGAAGGAAGAACGATCTTGTTGATGTGGTAGATCGGATAAGAAACACGGGTGTTTTCAGTGATAGAACCATCTGCATAGTCGGGAGTTCCGTCTTCTTTCACTACAACGTTTTCCAACAGAGCGTCGCGTTTGATAGCTCTCCAGATATCCGGTTCGTTTTCTTCGCTCAGGTTGATCACTTTTGCGTAGCAACCACCTTCGTAGTTGAATACACCGTTGTTGTCCCAACCGTGCTCGTCGTCACCGATCAGGTAACGTTTCGGGTCAGCAGAAAGAGTTGTTTTACCAGTTCCTGAAAGACCAAAGAAGATAGCAACATCCCCTTTTTCGCCTACGTTGGCAGAGCAGTGCATAGAAGCCATACCTTTCAGAGGTAGATAGTAGTTCATCATAGCGAACATACCTTTCTTCATCTCACCACCGTACCAGGTACCACCGATGATCTGTTCTTTTTCAGTAAGGTTGAATACAACGAATACTTCAGAGTTCAGACCTTGCTCTTTCCAGTTAGGATTAGTAGTCTTGGAAGAGTTGAATACAGTGAAATCAGGTTCTCCGTAGTGCTCCAGTTCATACAATGAAGGACGGATAAACATGTTGGTCACAAAATGTGCCTGCCATGCTACTTCCACGATGAAGCGCACTTTCATGCGTGTATCCACATTGGTACCACAGAAAGTATCTACTACATATAATTTTTTAGCAGTGTTCAGCTGTTTGATTGACAAAGCTTTCAGGTCAGTCCATACGTCAGTTGAAACAGGTTTGTTGATCGTTCCATCCCACCAGATAGTATCTTCTGTAGTGGCATCTTTCACGATGTAACGGTCTTTGGGTGAACGGCCTGTAAAGATACCTGTTTTCACAGATACAGCACCAGTAGTAGTCAACTCACCTTTTTCATAACCTTCGTTTGAAGAAGCCATCTCAGCCTGAAAGAGCTGTTCGTACGTAGGGTTGTAAACAACTTCGATGTCGTTGCTTATACCGTACTTGCTTAAATCTAATTTTGCCATCTCTTTAATTAATTAAAATTGGTATATAATTTACTCGTTTATTTTACATTTAGTAGGTAAAATTAAATAGACCCTTGTAAATCGCTTACAAAAGTAGTATTTTATTTGAAAACTTATCAGATATTAGAGAAATTTTTCTTTAATCCCAACGCTTTTATATTTACGTAACAATATATGCAAACTCAATGTTGCAAATTGGAATATTATCGTTTACTTTGCATTCCGGAATTGAAGAAATATACAAACTTTATACATATGAAAATTATTAATTTGAGCGAATCCAACTCCATTCTGAATCAGTATGTTTCGGAGATTAGGAATGTGGAGGTTCAGGGCGACAGACTTCGTTTCCGGAGAAACATTGAGCGTATCGGAGAGATAATGGCGTATGAGGTCAGTAAATCATTTGCCTATTCTGTGAAGGAGATCCGTACCCCGCTGGGCATTGCACCTGCCAGTACGCCGGACAATCCGATTGTTATCAGTACCATCCTGCGTGCGGGTATCCCTTATCATCAGGGTTTCCTGAGTTATTTCGATTATGCTGAGAATGCCTTTGTTTCGGCGTATCGCAAGTACAAAGACACATTGAAGTTTGATATTCATATAGAATATATCGCTTCTCCCCGCATTGAAGGCAAGACACTTATTATTACCGACCCAATGTTGGCCACAGGTAGTAGCATGGAACTTACGTATCAGGCTATGCTCACCAAAGGAGAGCCTGCGGAAATACACGTGGCTGCGATCATTGCCAGCCGTCAGGCGGTAGATCATATTGCCGGCGTTTTTCCCGCAGAGAAAACAACGATCTGGTGCGCGGCTATCGATCCCGAGATCAACGATCATTCCTATATCGTACCGGGGCTGGGAGATGCCGGTGATCTGGCGTATGGAGAGAAAGATTAATTCAGCAGCATAAAAACCTGTTTATACATAGAAAAACCGCCCTCTTTTCAAAGAAGAGGGCGGTTTTTTATAGGGATAGTGGTCGGTGATTATTTCACTTCCCAGATGTCGTTCGTCATCAGAAGTTCCTGGAAATTGTGATATCTGGCTTTTTCTTTCACCTCTTCGATCTGCTGACCCAGAGCGGCCTCATAAGTCGGAGCATCCACATCGCGGATTACACCCAAAGCGATGGGGAAATCAGGGCCTTCCATCAGAGCCAGCTTCAATTGCAGTGTCGTATCTTCGCAGTGGGCATCATGTACCAGAATGTCTCTCTCAGTGATACCGTCTTCCCCTACTTTTACAACCTTTAGGCCGAAGCCCTGCTGCATCAGTCCAAATTCTTTGTTTTCACCAAAAAGCATCGGTTTCCCATGTTCCAGATAGATTGCGTTTTTGTTACGTCCTTCCTTTGTTGCTACTACACTGTGCGTACCGTCGTTGAAGATCACACAATTTTGCAGTACCTCGATCACAGAAGCACCTTTGTGTCTGGCCGCGGCTGTCAATACTTCCACAGAGTTGGCACCATCCACATCCACACAACGGGCGAAGAATCTTCCCCGGGCACCAAAGGTAAGCTCTGCCGGGCGGAAAGGATCTTCTACGGTTCCGAAAGGAGAGGTCTTGCTCACAAAACCACGTGCCGAAGTCGGAGAATATTGTCCTTTGGTGAGTCCGTAAATACGGTTGTTGAGCAGGATCATATTCATATCCACGTTCCGGCGTACGGCATGGATGAAATGATTACCTCCAATAGCCAGACCATCACC
>DALZBD010000358.1:0-4612 GCA_031977515.1 Bacteroides sp.
GTCGCACCTGCGACGGGGCTCTTTCTTTTTATATGATTTCTATCAACAGAATATAAACAAACAATATACAAAAACAGAACAATGAAAAGTTTTTTAGTAGACCAAGAAGGCTATTACGGAGAGTTTGGAGGCGCGTATGTTCCGGAGATACTTCACAAATGTGTGGAAGTATTGCAGCAGACATACCTCGAAGTATTAGAGAGTGAAGAGTTTAAAAAAGAATTCGAACAACTTCTGCGCGACTATGTAGGCCGCCCCTCTCCCCTCTACTTTTCCAACCGCCTTTCTGAGCAATACGGATGTAAGCTCTACCTCAAACGGGAAGACCTCAATCATACCGGAGCACATAAGATCAACAATACCATCGGGCAGATCCTGCTGGCAAAGCGTATGGGTAAGAAACGTATCATTGCTGAGACAGGTGCCGGACAGCATGGAGTAGCTACTGCAACTGTATGTGCTCTGATGAATCTGGAATGTATCGTCTATATGGGGAAGACAGACGTGGAGCGTCAGCACGTGAATGTGGAAAAGATGAAGATGCTCGGAGCTACCGTATTACCTGTGATCTCTGGCAATATGACCCTGAAAGACGCCACCAATGAAGCGATCCGCGACTGGTGCTGCCACCCTGCCGACACATTTTATGTCATCGGATCCACAGTAGGTCCTCACCCCTATCCCGATATGGTAGCCCGGCTGCAATCGGTCATCAGCGAAGAGATCCGCAAGCAACTCCGGGAGAAAGAGGGCAGAGAATACCCTGATTACCTGATTGCCTGTGTAGGAGGTGGAAGCAATGCTGCCGGTACCATCTATCATTATATCGACGATGCAAGGGTAAAGATCGTTCTGGCCGAAGCAGGAGGAAAAGGAATTGATACCGGACTTACCGCTGCTACCATCAAACTGGGAAAAACAGGAATTATCCATGGCTCACGTACGTTTGTGATGCAGGATGAAGACGGACAGATCGAAGAGCCTTATTCTATCTCTGCCGGACTGGACTATCCGGGTATCGGTCCGATCCATGCCAACCTCGCCGCACAGAACCGTGCCACTGTACTGGCCGTAGATGATGAAGAAGCGATCGAAGCAGCTTTTGAACTTACCCGAATGGAAGGGATCATTCCTGCTCTGGAATCGGCGCACGCACTGGGAGTACTGAAAAAATTACAGTTCAGACCCGAAGATGTAGTGGTGCTGACAGTATCCGGTCGTGGAGACAAAGACATCGACACTTACCTAAGTGAACTGAAACAGAAAAACGGTTGAGGTTCCTGGCGAACCCCAGCTGATATCAGCATACCTACAAGACAACAGATGAATCTGATCATTAAACATACAACTGATATGAAAACATATAAATATCAAACCCACAGCAAAAAGGTACTGGGCGATATGCACACTCCGGTGAGCATCTATCTAAAAGTACGTGATATGTACCCGCAATCGGCATTGATGGAGAGTTCCGACTATCAGGCCAATGAAAACTCTCTCTCTTTCATCGCCCTTTGCCCGCTGGGTAGCATCGGCATCAACCGGGGAATAGCCACTGCCACCTATCCGGACAATAGCAGGGAAGAGACTGCTCTGACAGAAAGCTATACGGTGGAAAGCGCGATCAGCGGCTTTATCAATTCTTTTCAGGTAGAGGGAGAAAACAAAAATGTGTGTGGCCTATATGGCTATACCACTTTCAACGCAGTGAAATATTTCGAGAATATTCCTGTGAAGGAGAGTCACGACGAAATGAACGATGCTCCTGATGTGCTCTATATCCTATATAAATATGTGATGGTTTTCAACCACTTTACCAACGAGCTTACCCTGGTAGAGATGATAGGCGAAGGAGAGGAAAGCAGCATACACCAATTGGAAGCCGCGCTTGAAAACCGCAATTATGCATCGTACAACTTCTCTGCGACAGGCCCTGTAACCAGTACACTGACAGACGAAGAGCACAAAGCCAATGTGCGCAAAGGGATTGCTCATTGTATGCGTGGGGATGTGTTTCAGATCGTATTGTCCCGCCGGTTTATCCAGCCCTACAGCGGGGATGACTTTAAGGTATACCGTGCTTTGCGCAGCATCAATCCCTCTCCTTACCTCTTTTATTTCGACTTTGGCGGATACCGGATCTTCGGTTCTTCTCCAGAGACACACTGCAGGATCGAAGAGGACAAAGCCTATATCGATCCTATCGCAGGTACTACACGTCGTACCGGAGATGCCCTGAAAGATAAAGAACTGACAGAGACCCTCCTGGCCGACCCTAAAGAAAACGCAGAACATGTGATGCTGGTGGACCTCGCACGCAACGATCTGAGCCGCAATTGTCACGATGTGAAGGTGGTATTCTACAAAGAACCTCAGTATTACAGCCATGTGATACACCTGGTGAGCCGTGTGAGCGGTATCCTTCATCCGGAAGCCAACCCCATACAATCCTTTATTGATACCTTCCCGGCAGGTACGCTGAGCGGAGCCCCGAAAGTACGGGCCATGCAACTGATCAGTGAGATCGAACCTCATAATCGCGGCGCTTATGGAGGCTGTATCGGATTTATCGGTCTCAACGGTGAACTCAATCAGGCTATCACCATCCGCACATTCGTGAGCCGCAACAATGAACTCTGGTTTCAGGCCGGAGGAGGAATCGTGGCCCGGAGCAACGAAGAGGGCGAATTGCAGGAGGTCAACAACAAACTGGGAGCACTCAAAAAGGCAATTGACCTGGCTGCGACACTAAAGAACTAATCACGTACAAGTCTCAACACATATATATGATACTTATTTTAGATAATTACGACTCATTTACCTACAACCTTTACCACTTAGTGAAAGAGTTGGGGTACAACGATATAGAAGTACACCGGAATGATAAGATCACCCTCGAAGAGGTAGATCGTTTCGACAAGATCATTCTTTCTCCCGGGCCGGGTATTCCGGAAGAGGCCGGATTGCTGCTGCCGGTGATCCGCACCTATGCTCCGGTCAAAAGTATACTGGGAGTTTGTCTGGGCCATCAGGCTATCGGAGAGGCGTTTGGTGCCAACCTGAGCAACCTGACAGAGGTATACCACGGTATACAGTCACAGATCCGGATCACGAATCCCGATACACTGTTCGAGGGGATGAACAAAGAACTGCACGTAGGACGCTATCACTCCTGGGTGATCGATCCTCTCGGATTCCCACAGGAACTGGAGATCACAGCCGAAAGTGCGGAAGGACAGATCATGGCCATCCGCCACAAGAGTTACGATGTACACGGTATTCAGTTCCATCCGGAATCGGTACTGACTCCACTGGGCAAAAACATCCTGCAAAATTTCTTATCGCGCTAAATAATAAAACGATCCGTTATGAAACAAATATTATACAAACTCTTTGAACACCAGTATCTGGGACGGGAAGAGGCCCGGGAGATCCTGCAAAGCATCGCGCAGGGCAAATACAACGATATGCAGGTGGCTTCGCTGATCACCGTATTCCTGATGCGTAACATTACCGTGGAAGAGCTCAGCGGTTTCCGAGATGCACTTCTGGAAATGCGTGTTCCGGTAGACCTGGACTCATACAAACCTATCGACATTGTAGGAACGGGAGGGGACGGAAAAAATACATTCAACATCTCCACCGCAGCCTGCTTCACAGTGGCAGGAGCCGGGTTTCCGGTAGTCAAACACGGAAACTACGGAGCAACCTCTGTGAGTGGTGCCAGCAACGTGATGGAACAACATGGAGTGAAGTTTACCAACGATATCGATATGCTGCGCCGGAGTATGGACGCCTGTAACATGGCTTACCTGCACGCTCCTTTCTTCAGCCCGGCCATGAAAGCGGTGGCACCGGTACGTAAATCACTTGCCGTACGTACCTTTTTCAATATGCTTGGGCCCCTTGTAAACCCCGTAATGCCTGCCTATCAATTGTTAGGAGTATACAATCTGCCTCTGCTCCGCCTCTACAACTACACGTATCAGGAAAGCAAAACACGTTTTGCCGTAGTACATAGTCTCGACGGATACGATGAGATCTCCCTGACAGACGACTTCAAAGTAGCTATCTGTGGTACAGAGAAAATGTACTCGCCGGAATCACTGGGTTTCCGTCGCTGCAAAGAGAACGACTTGTCGGGCGGAGAAACTGTGGAAGATGCAGCCCGCATCTTTGACAATGTACTGGCAAATCAAGCTACCGAAGCCCAGACCAACGCAGTGGTTGCCAATGCGGCCTTTGCCATCCAGGTGATCTGTCCGGAAAAGCCTATTGAAGAGTGTATTGCTCTGGCCCGGGAGTCACTGGAAAGCGGTAAAGCGCAAACTGTACTGAAAACATTCATTGAACTCAACAGCTGATCCGATATGAAGAAAGATATATTATCAGAGATCATCGCCAACAAACGCTTCGAACTGGACGTGCAGAAACGCTCTGTCTCTCCGGAGCAACTGTGTGAAGCTGCTACCGAACCCCGTTCTTTCCGGTCTATGCGCGCCTCACTGGCTGCTTCGTCTTCCGGAATCATAGCAGAGTTCAAACGCCGTTCCCCCTCAAAAGGCTGGATACGAACAGAGGCCAAGCCCGAAGAGAGCTCGGCAGCGCGTCG
>DALZBD010000359.1:0-4610 GCA_031977515.1 Bacteroides sp.
AACAAAAAGAGCCGGTTGAGGTGTTTAATATAGGTACAGGCAAAGGATTGTCTGTGTTGGAGCTTATCCATGCTTTTGAAAGTGCTACGGGCGTGAAACTAAACTACCAGATCGTAGGACGTCGCGCAGGCGATATTGAAAAAGTTTGGGCCAATCCCGAACATGCCAATAACGAATTGGGATGGAAGGCAGAATCCACTCTGGATGACACACTTAAGTCTGCCTGGAACTGGCAGCTTAAACTGCGTGAAAGAGGCATTCAATAGTCATTAACATTTATTAATAAACAACGACTGAACAAATGTATTTTGACATTTGTTTATATGTTGCAAATCAGCCTGAACTGTTTATGCGTATGTGAATATTCGTAAAGTAGTACGTATGCCTCCCCGGCATAGACAGGTAAGATTGCATAGTAGTTTTGTCGTGTTTTATTTTGTGTTTGTGTTGTAGCGGTACTTCGACGCGAGTCGAGGTACCGTTTTTCTTTTTCTCACCCGGGAGCTCCGCACTCGGCCAATCTATTTTCCACCCGTACAGAATATATTCTCCTAACAGCCAAAGAATCAAAGAAAAAACAGTACATAAGGCATCCTGTTTCTCTTAAAATTCCACATATCTTCTCATGAATTAAGTAACAATAAGACATATTGCTATGAACCTTCTTCCCGAGGAGTTGTTATAAAGGTGTGTTTTTCATAGTATTAGATATAAGATTAATTAAAGGGATCGTACCCGCTTGTGACAAGTAAGTACATCGGGAACAGAAGCGTCTGTTTTTTTTGATAAATGTGTAAAAGCGCCGGTTCTGCAAAACCGGCGCTTTTTTAGTGCCCGATTATATGTTTTATAACAAATATTTTTGTATGTTTGTAAGGTTAAAACAGAATGTAATCCGCAATGAAAGTTAGCAAAGTCTTTCAATTCCTCCGGGATATCCAGGCCAACAACAATCGCGACTGGTATCATGCCCACAAGGACGAATATAAAGCCGCCCAATTGGAGTTTGAACATCTCCTGACTGAGATCATCACCCGTATTTCACTTTTCGACGAATCTGTTCGCGGCATCGAAGCACGCGATTGCACGTATCGTATCCATCGTGACCTTCGTTTCTCCGAAGACAAGACTCCTTATAAGACACATTTCGGAGGATATATCAATGCGAAAGGCAAAAAATCGGACCATTGCGGATATTATGTCCATATCGAGCCCGGCAATTGTATGTTGGCCGGAGGCAGTTTGTGTCTGCCCTCACACATTCTGAAAGCCGTACGCCAGTCTATCTACGACAATATCGACGAATATATCTCCATTGTAGAAGATCCGGCATTCAAAAAATACTTTCCCGTAGTAGGGGATGACTGTATCAAGACAGCACCGAAAGGTTTTCCAAAAGATTTTCCATATATCGACTATCTCAAATGCAGACAGTTTGTCTGTGATTGCAAGATACCTGATGATTTCTTCTCTGCCGACAATGCCATGGATCAGGTAGAAGAGATCTTCCGGCAATTCAAACGATTTGCCGATTTCCTTAACTATACAATTGATGACTACGAATAAAATATATAACTTTAATAAATAATAGAATTATGGTAGTAGATACATTAGAAAACCTGGGGAACTACGCCTCACTGAATCCATTGTTTCAGCAAGCTATTGATTTTCTCACATCCAGAGATCTGAATACGTTGGAAGTAGGAAAAATTGAACTCAAAGGTAAAGACCTGGTTGTGAATGTTTCTCAAACTTCGCCCAAAACCAAAGAACAGGCAAAGTTGGAAACCCATAACGAATTTATTGATATCCAGATACCTCTTTCCGGAGAAGAGATCATGGGATACACTGTAGGAAAGGATTGTCTGCCGGCCGATGCACCTTACAACGCCGAAAAAGATATTACTTTCTTTGAAGGTCTTGCACAGGATTATATCACTGTAAAACCAGGAATGTTTGCCATCTTCTTCCCCCAGGATGGACATGCTCCGGGTGTTACTGCTACCGGTGTTAAGAAAATTGTGGTGAAAGTAAAAGCATAAAGTCATTAATCCATATATTCATGGGAAAAACTCTGAAACTTATCCAAAATGATCCGTTACTAAAGCCTTTCGAAGCTGCAATTAACGGACGCCATCAACACGCTCTTGACAAAGAAGAGGAACTCACCGGGGGAGGTAAAAGCACATTGGGAGAGTTCGCCTCGGGCTACCTTTATTTTGGATTACATCGTACGGACACAGGATGGACTTTCCGTGAATGGGCGCCCAACGCAACAGAAATATATCTGGTGGGTACATTCAACGACTGGGAAGTAAAAAAAGAATATGCTCTGGACCACATGGGAGATGGGAAATGGGAAATTGATCTTCCTCCTACAGCCATACATCACGGAGATCTCTACAAACTTATCGTCAGATGGAATGGGGGAGAAGGAGAACGCATCCCTGCCTGGGCTACCCGGGTGGTACAGGACGAAAACACCAAAATATTCTCCGCACAGGTATGGAATCCGGAGACTCCCTATGTATTTAAGAATAAAAAGTACACACCTCATACCGATCCGTTGCTGATCTATGAATGCCACATAGGTATGGCTCAGCAGGAAGAGAAAGTCGGTACATACAAAGAGTTTCGCGAAAAGACCCTGCCACGCATTGCAAAAGAGGGATACAATTGTATCCAGATCATGGCCATCCAGGAACATCCCTATTACGGAAGCTTCGGATACCATGTGTCCAGCTTCTTTGCCGCCTCTTCCCGGTTCGGTACTCCAGAGGAGTTGAAAGAACTGATCGATACGGCTCACGAAATGGGAATAACAGTGATCATGGACATTGTACATTCTCATGCGGTAAAGAATGAGGTGGAAGGGCTTGGTAATTTTGCCGGAGATCCCAATCAATATTTCTACCCGGGCGGTCGTCGCGAACACCCGGCATGGGATTCGCTCTGTTTCGATTATGGTAAGAATGAAGTCATTCACTTCTTACTCTCCAACTGCAAATACTGGCTCGAAGAATACAAGTTCGATGGGTACCGTTTCGACGGGGTGACCTCTATGCTCTATTACAGTCACGGGCTGGGCGAGGCATTCCTATCTTATGGAGATTATTACAACGGCCATCAGGATGACAATGCCATCTGCTACCTGACACTGGCCAACCAGGTGATCCACGAAGTGAATCCGAAAGCCATTACCATTGCCGAAGAGGTATCGGGAATGCCAGGACTGGCCGCAACGATCGAAGAAGGCGGTTACGGATTTGACTATCGCATGGCTATGAATATTCCCGATTACTGGATCAAGATCATCAAAGAAAAAATTGATGAAGACTGGAAACCCTCCAGTATATTCTGGGAAGTGACAAACCGGCGCAAAGATGAGAAAACCATTTCATACGCAGAAAGCCACGATCAGGCTCTGGTAGGAGACAAGACCATCATTTTCCGCCTGATCGATGCCGATATGTACTGGCACATGCAGAAGGGAGACGAAAATTATGTAGTGAATCGGGGCATTGCTCTGCACAAGATGATACGTCTGGTCACAGCATCTACCATGAACGGAGGATACCTCAACTACATGGGCAACGAATTCGGACATCCCGAATGGATCGATTTCCCGCGCGAAGGAAACGGATGGTCGCATAAATACGCCCGCCGTCAGTGGGACCTGGTAGACAACAAAAACCTGACCTTCCATTACATGGGTGATTTTGACGTAGCCATGCTGGAGATAATCAAGAGCGTGAAGGATTTCCAGGCTACTCCGGTACAGGAGATCTGGCACAACGATCCTGACCAGATACTTGCCTACCAGCGCGGAGACCTGCTGTTTGTCTTTAACTTCAACCCGGTGAAGTCTTTTACAGATTATGGCTTCCTGGTTGCCCCGGGTACGTATGAAGCCGTACTCAACACCGACAATGTATTGTATGGCGGAAATGGGCTCACGGATGATAGTATCAAGCACTTTACGCTGACCGATCCTCTTTATGAGAAAGAGAAAAAGGAGTGGCTCAAACTCTATATTCCGGCCCGTACAGCAATGGTGTTGCGCAAAACCCAATAATAATTAGTTATCCCGATATTATTTAAAAGGCCTGTCTGATGCATCAGACAGGCCTTTTCTATGACACCCCATAACAGCCGCTTAGCGGTTGTATATTTATAGCCCCTACGAGCATAGCCGTCAGGCTAAGTATCATAGCCCCATAGGGGTTATCTGTTTGTAGCCCCGTGCGGAAGCGTGGGGAAAGCATGCTGGTAAAAACGGACGCGCCCCGTAGGGGTGCTATGTTCATGTGAAGTAGATGTCATACATGTATTTACGCGGACATGGATATTTTGTCCCGGATATGAATCATGTATCACATAGCACCCCTACGGGGCGCAATTCATTTGTATCATTTAAAACCCCGCGCTTCCGCACGGGGCTACAAACAGACAACCCCTATGGGGCTGGTAACCCTTAACCTGCCGGCTATGTCCTACGGGGCTAGTAATTCTCAGCCTTACCTGTCAATTTATAATTTAATCTTCAGTATCTTTCCTCCATACCGACTGACTGTCGTCTCCAGAGGTTTATAAGGAAGAAGAGAAACCGT
>DALZBD010000360.1:0-4594 GCA_031977515.1 Bacteroides sp.
GAAAGTCCATGAGATGATCCGTCAGTCCAGAGAAGATGATTTTCAGAATACAATTGAATTGTTGACTAAAGGTGTAGAACAGGGATATTTCAGAAGTGATATGAATTTTGGGATCATTAACCATTTGCTGTATGCACAATTTGATGCCTTGATGGATATCAGTAAGAAGTATTCTTTTACGGAGATATGTGATTCGATCATTTTTACATATATCCGTGGCATTTCTACAGAACAGGGAGCACGGGAGCTGGATAAGTTTATAGAGGAATATAGACAGAAGAAGGCTGAGGGCTCTGAAAATACAACTAAATCACAATTGCAAAATCTTATATAAAAGATAGGTATGAACAACATGAAATTAATAGGTAAAAAGGCATTGCTTTTGGTGGGAGCGTTTTTATTTGCATTTACCGCACAGGCACAAAATGGAGGTGTGGTAACATTGACGCTGAATGAGGCATTGGAGATCGCTTTAAGTGAGAATCCTACAATCAGGATTGCAGATCAGGAGATCCAGTTGAAGAAAGAGGTAAAAAGAGAGGCTTATTACAATCTGATCCCTGAGGTTAGTCTTTCAGGTAATTATTCAAGGGCTATCAAGAAGCAGACGATGGTGATGGATTTTGATGGCAACAGTCAGACCTTGAAGATGGGGAGTGATAATACATATAGTGGTGGACTGAATATAAGTCTTCCCATATTCGCACCTGCTTTGTATAAAACGATCAATCTGACCCAGACGGATATTGAATTGGCTGTAGAGCAGGCTCGCTCTTCCAGACTTGAACTGGTCAATCAGGTGACTAAAGCTTACTACCAGCTTCTGCTGGCTCAGGATAGCTATGATGTGTTATTACAAAGTTATGAAAATGCAGAGACTAATTTTAATATTGTAAATGCCAAGTATCAGCAGGGTGCAGTCAGTGAATATGATAAGATCCGTGCCGAGGTACAGATGCGCAGCTTATGGCCATCTGTGGTATCTGCTCAGAATGGTATTAACCTGGCTAAACTCCAATTGAAGGTACTGATTGGAATTGACCCCGAACTGGATCTGAATATTCTGGGTAATCTGAAGGATTATGAATTGAGCGTATTCGAGAACTTATTGAATTACGAGTTCCTGAATCTGAACAACAATACTTCATTGAAGCAGTTGGACCTCAATTCGGAACTTCTCAAGAATACCTTGCAGCTGCAACGTACCAATTTTCTGCCTACTTTAGGTGCTTCTTTCAATTATTCTTATACTTCGCTGAATAATGATTTCAGGATCGCACACTACAAGTGGTTCCCGTATTCTACATTAGGGCTGAGTCTGAATATTCCTTTATTTAAAGCAAGCGATTATTCGAAAACCAAGCAGACCAAGATCCAGATGTTTCAATTGGCGGAAAACCGTGCTTATGCGGAAAAACAGTTGAATGTACAGGCTGCGAGTTATCTCGATAATATGTCTGCCAGTTCGGAGCAGGTGCTTAGTAATAAGGAAAGCATTATACAGGCAGAAAAAGGGCGTGATATAGCTCAGAAACTATACGAAGTAGGTAAAGGTACCATTCTGGAACTTAACGACTCGGAAGTGGCACTCACCCAGTCTCAGCTGGTTTATAACCAATCCATCTACGATTATCTGATCTCGAAAGCTGATCTGGATACTGTGCTGGGCAATGATATCATAACGGAATAATATAAAAATCAACATAATACAAAAAGGTATGAAAAAAAGTTTCCAATTAGTAGCCCTGTTTGCGCTGGCGATATTGGGCTCTTGTAGTGGAGGTAAAGACAAAGAGGATAGCACATTGGCTGATGAAAAGCCAAAAGTGAAACTGGCAAGTGTGACTTCGAGACCTGTAGCACAGATCCAGGAATATACAGCGACTGTAGAGGCTGAAGTAAAAAATAATATTGCTCCTGTCAGTCCCGTACGTATTGATAAGATCTTTGCAGAAGTGGGAGATCCTGTAAGAAAGGGACAGAAACTGGTACAGATGGATGCATCCAACCTGACCCAGTTGAAGTTACAACTCGAAAATACAGAAGTGGAATTCAACCGTGTGGATGAACTCTATAAGATCGGTGGAGTATCTAAAGCAGAATGGGACAATGCAAAAGTGGCGTTGGACGTGATGAAAAGCTCATACGACAACTTGCTCGAGAATACTTCTCTGCTGAGTCCGATCAATGGGGTGGTGACAGCACGTAATTATGACAACGGAGATCTTTATAATGGTTCTACTCCGGTACTTACTGTAGAGCAGATCACTCCGGTAAAATTGCTGATCAATGTATCGGAACAGTATTTTACCAAAGTCGTAAAAGGCTCATCTGTTCCGGTGAAAGTAGATGTATATGGTGAAGAGGAATTTGAAGGTAAGGTAGATCTTGTCTATCCGACTATTGATGCTACAACACGTACTTTCCCAGTGGAGATCAAGCTGACAAACCGTGACCAGAGAGTACGCCCGGGTATGTTTGCTCGTGTGACACTCAATTTCGGAACTGAAGATCACGTGGTAGTTCCTGACCTGGCTGTTGTGAAGCAGGCTGGCTCCGGAGACCGCTATGTGTTTGTATACAACGATGGTAAAGTATCTTATAACAAGGTAGAGCTGGGCCGTCGTATGGGAGCGGAATATGAGTTGATATCAGGAGTACCTAACAATTCTCAGGTTGTTGTTGCCGGTCAGGTTCGACTGGTAAACGGTGCTGAGGTGGTAGTGGAGCAATAATCAATTTCTGACGCTCGATTACTTTGTTAAAAGAGAGTATGTATTTGCATACTCTGCTATACAAGCACCCAACAAGTAACTCTTTTAAAAGAAGGAAATAATTATGAGTTTATATGAAGGAGCGGTTAAGAAACCGATAATGACCTCCCTCTGCTTTGTGGCAGTGGTAATTTTTGGTCTATTTTCTTTATCCAAATTGCCGGTCGATCTGTATCCGGACATTGATACAAACACGATCATGGTAATGACTGCTTATCCGGGAGCGAGTGCTTCGGATATAGAGAACAACGTGACACGACCTTTGGAAAATATATTGAATTCAGTAAGTAACCTGAAGCATATCAGTTCCAGATCTTCAGAAAACATGTCCCTTATTACTTTGGAATTTGAATATGGGTATGATATTGATGTCTTGACAAACGATGTTCGTGATAAATTGGATATGATCAGTTCTTCGATGCCGGATGAGGCCGAGACCCCTATCATATTCAAGTTTAGTACGGATATGATCCCTATCGTAATGCTCTCTGTACAGGCAGAGGAAAGTACGGCAGGACTGTATAAAATATTGGATGACATTGTTGTCAATCCATTGGCGCGTATCCCTGGAGTAGGTACGGTATCTATTTCGGGTGCTCCCAAACGTGAGATACAGGTGTATTGTGACCCAAACAAATTGGAAGCATATAATCTGACAGTGGAAAGCATCAGTGCTATTATTACTGCGGAAAACAGAAACATTCCCGGAGGTAACTTCGATATCGGTAATGAGACATTCTCCCTGCGTGTAGAAGGAGAGTTCAATGATCCGAAGGAGATGGAGAACATTGTGGTGGGTAGCTACAATGGAGCTAATATATACCTCAGGGATGTAGCTCGTGTAGTGGATACTTTACAGGAGCGTGCACAGGAAACCTATAACAATGGTAAGAAGGGTGCAATGATCATTGTCCAAAAGCAATCCGGTGCCAACTCAGTAAATATCTCTAAGCAGGTTCTGCAAGCGTTGCCACGCTTGCAGAAAAACCTGCCGAGTGATGTGAAATTAGGTATTATTGTAAATACCTCGGACAACATTCTGAATACCATTGACAGTTTGACTGAGACTGTAATGTATGCATTGTTGTTTGTAATTATCGTAGTATTTCTCTTCCTTGGTAGGTGGCGTGCGACCCTTATTATCTCGATGACGATCCCGCTCTCCTTGATCGCTTCGTTTATTTATCTGGCTATTACGGGAAATACGATTAATATTATCTCGCTTTCTTCTCTGTCCATAGCAATTGGTATGGTGGTGGATGATGCGATTGTGGTACTGGAAAACGTTACTACTCATATCGAACGTGGTTCGGATCCGAAGCAGGCGGCTATTCATGGTACGAATGAGGTGGCGATCTCTGTAATTGCTTCTACATTGACGATGATTGCTGTATTCTTCCCGTTGACTATGGTAAGCGGGCTCTCGGGGATCATGTTCAAACAATTGGGCTGGATGATGTGTGTGATCATGTTTATCTCTACTGTTGCCGCACTTTCTCTGACACCGATGTTGTGTTCACAGTTACTTCGCTTGCAGAAGAAGCAGACCAAAGCATTTAAAGTATTCTATGCACCCATAGAGCGTTCTCTTGATAAACTGGATGTGTGGTATGGAAAGCTACTCGACTGGTCGGTGCGTCATCGTGTTGTAGTGATACTGGGGTGTGTTGTCTTTTTTGTTCTAAGTTTGTTCTGTGCAAAATACATCAGTACGGAGTTTTTTCCTCCACAGGATAACTCCCGTATAGCGGTGCAGTTGGAGTTACCTATTGGTGCCCGTAAGGAGATTGCTCAGGAACTTGCTCAGGATATAACCATGA
>DALZBD010000361.1:0-4591 GCA_031977515.1 Bacteroides sp.
TTCCTGAAATGGAAAACACTTCTCGATCGCCCATTTCTCAACTGACCTCACAGCTTGCGCACCACTTATAGCTCCCATAATTCCACCACCAACATATTTATCCACATCATAGTTTTGAATGGTGTAACTGGTACGAATCTTTGTATCTTTTATATCCACTCTGATAATCGGAGAAATGCTCACCACATAAGAGTTTGTACCGCCTGTATGAGAGGCGATCCCACTAATATAGCCCTTTCCAATAATTACACCCGAGTCTTTATCGTTAAGTTGAATGACAGAGTTTGCGTCGTTGAATGTGGCCGTAAACCAGTGATTAAGAGCGATGTATAACTGTTCCTTTGTCTGGTCTCCACAATCAATGACCTGAACATACGTTAAAGAATTGTTTTTGTCCAATACAAGTTCATTTCCCAGATTCTGTGCGGCTTCCGTCCATTTCTCTCCATAATTTTCAACTGCATATTTTTCCCGTTCCTCTGCCCGCATGATCTGGGCACTTGCACAAATAGTCATCATACAAGCCAAAATGCTAACAAATACTTTTTTCATAAATAATCAAAATGTGTGTGTTATAATACGTTTGTACAAACGTATTGCTATTAAGAATAAAAAATTAAATTGCTGAGTCAAACTCGAAATCAAAATCCAACTTTACACGTTTAGTTAAGAATCATACTTCCACAGTTTCTGTATCATAGTATAAATTGCATATTATCTGGTCTACTACTTATAATATTATCCTCCAGGTGTCCTCTACAACACCTATAGAACCAAGCAAGACAAATATAAGAAAAAATCAAGAATAGCCCAATGGTATACATATTATTTGTTTGCCTGTTTAATTATAAATCCATGTTTCCTCGCTATATACGACTTTACTACTTATTAAATTTGATTTTTTCTTTATTAGCCTTTTAAAAAAGCCATTATTACCTTTTCTGTGGGAATGTAGTAATAACAGCTTTTACTTTTTATCAGAGAATATCTTCCAAAAATGCTACTCCCACTCTATCGTCGCGGGAGGCTTGGAAGAGATATCGTAAGTCACCCGATTCACCCCCTTCACCTTATTAATAATATCATTCGATATTTTGCCCAGGAACTCGTAGGGCAGATGTGCCCAGTCGGCAGTCATCGCATCGGTAGAAGTGACCGCGCGCAAGGCCACTGCGTTTTCATACGTACGCTCATCGCCCATCACACCTACGCTCTGTACCGGAAGCAGGATCACTCCCGCCTGCCATACCTTATCATATAGATCCCAGTCGCGCAATCCCTGTATAAAGATATCATCGGCATCCTGAAGGATACGTACTTTCTCCGGAGTGATATCCCCAAGGATACGTACGGCCAGTCCCGGTCCGGGAAATGGATGACGACCGATGAGATGCTCCATCATACCCAGTTCACGACCCACGCGACGTACTTCGTCTTTGAAAAGCAGACGCAACGGTTCGCAAAGCTTCAGGTTCATCTTCTCAGGCAATCCTCCGACATTGTGATGGCTCTTGATCACCGTCCCGGTAATAGAAAGCGACTCGATCACATCCGGATAGATCGTGCCCTGTGCCAGCCACTTCACATCCTTGATCTTGTGCGCCTCTTCGTCAAACACATCAATGAATCCTTTGCCGATGATCTTGCGTTTCTTTTCAGGATCACTTACACCTTTGAGTTCGCTGTAAAACTTATCTTTCGCGTTTACCCCGATCACATTCAATCCGAGGTGTTCATAATCACGCAATACATTCTCAAACTCGTTCTTACGCAACAGACCATGATCTACGAAGATACAAGTCAGGTTGCTGCCGATGGCTTTATTGAGCAATACCGCCGCCACAGAAGAATCCACTCCACCGCTCAGGCCAAGTACGACCTTATCCTCTCCCAGTTGCGCTTTCAGCTCGGCCACCGTACTCTCTATAAAAGAAGCGGGAGACCAGTCCTGTTTACAACCGCACACATTCACCACAAAGTTTTTCAGTATCTGAGTACCGTCTTCACTGTGGAAAACCTCCGGATGGAACTGTACTCCCCAGATCTGCTTCCCTTCTACCTGATAGGCAGCTATCTCCACCTTATCCGTAGAAGCGATAGGCCGGAAGTCTGCGGGAACAGCAGTGATGGTATCTCCGTGACTCATCCAGACCTGCGTATTCTCTTTCACCCCTCCAAACAAGACATTGTCTTTGCAAAAAGAAGTCAAATGGGCCCGGCCGTATTCACGTGTATTGGCAGGCTCTACTTTTCCTCCACCGGAATACGCCATGAACTGCGCACCGTAGCAAATACCCAATATGGGATATTTTCCGCGGATCTCATCCAGATCTGCTTTGAATGATTTGTCGTCATACACAGAAAAAGGGCTTCCCGACAGAATCACTCCTTTTACACTTTCATCTCCCACCGGAAACTTATTATAAGGAACAATCTCACAATAGGTATCCAATTCGCGCACTCTTCGTCCGATGAGCTGAGTAGTTTGTGACCCGAAGTCAAGTATGATAATCTTCTCTTGCATAAAATATAAGGGTTATGATAAACTTTGCGCAAAAATAGGCAATTTCTTTGACCCTCTATCTATCCTGCTCCAACATTTCTGAGATTTTATGATCAAAGTGAGCTAGTTTCTTACGAAACCTCCCGAATATAGAAAACCCGGCCTCTGTATACAAAAAGAAGCCTGTTTGTTATACAGGCTTCTTTTCACTTTTTATCCATTGGAATATTTATCTATTTATCAACTTACTGAGTCGGTTGAGTGGGCTGACTTTGCTGTTTCAGTAAATCCCTGATCTCCGTCAGCAACTCTTCCTCTTTGGTCGGTTTGGCAGGTTCGGCAGCTTTCTGCGCCTCTTTTTTATGAGAGAAACGATTCACCATTTTCACCAGCATAAACACAGAGAAAGCAACGATCAGGAAGTTGAATACGGCCTGCAGAAAATTACCATATTTGATAGCCACCCCGGCGGCAATTTCCGTACCATCCGCCGCATATTGAGGAGCTTTCAGGGTAAGATCCAGGTCTGTGAAATTGACTCCTCCCATCAGAAGTCCGATCGGAGGCATGATCACATCCGCCACTAACGAAGAAACAATCGTATTAAACGCACCACCTATAATCACACCGACCGCCAGATCAATCACATTGCCTCTCATAGCAAAAGTCTTAAACTCCTGCAAAAAAGAACTTTTTCCCATCTTTTAAAGATTTAAATAATGTTTGAATGTACAATTATAAAAAGAATTTGTTACTTTTGCACCGCATTTAATAAGAGAATAACAAAGGTTTTGAAATTTAGTTTCAACGTTTTAATAAAACCCTTAAAATTTTAAACAAAATGATTAAAGTAGGTATTAATGGATTCGGCCGTATCGGACGTTTCGTGTTCCGCGCCGCTCAGAAAAGAAACGATATCCAGATCGTAGGTATCAACGACCTTTGCCCGGTAGATTACCTGGCTTACATGCTGAAATATGACACCATGCACGGTCAGTTCGACGGAACTATCGAAGTAGACACAGAAAAGAATGTGCTGATCGTAAACGGCAATGCAATCCGTATTACTGCTGAAAGAAACCCTTCTGACCTGAAATGGGACGCAGTAGGTGCTGAATACGTAGTAGAAGCTACCGGTCTGTTCCTTTCAAAAGACTCAGCTCAGGGTCATATCGACGCTGGTGCTAAATATGTAGTGATGTCTGCACCTTCTAAAGACGATACTCCTATGTTCGTTTGTGGTGTGAACGAAAACACATACGCAGGACAACAGTTCGTATCAAACGCTTCTTGTACTACCAACTGTCTCGCTCCTATCGCTAAGGTATTGAACGACAAATGGGGTATCACAGACGGTTTGATGACTACTGTACACGCTACTACTGCTACTCAGAAAACAGTAGACGGTCCTTCAGTGAAAGACTGGAGAGGTGGTCGTGCCGCTGCAGGCAACATCATCCCTTCTTCTACAGGTGCTGCTAAAGCTGTAGGTAAAGTAATCCCTGCACTGAATGGCAAATTGACCGGTATGGCTATGCGCGTGCCTACTCTGGACGTATCTGTAGTGGACCTGACAGTGAACCTGGCTAAACCTGCTACTTACGCAGAGATCTGTGCAGCTATGAAAGAAGCATCTGAAAACGAACTCAAAGGTATCCTCGGATATACTGAAGACGCAGTTGTATCTTCTGACTTCCTGGGTGATGCACGTACTTCTATCTTCGATGCAAAAGCAGGTATCGCTTTGACTGATACTTTCGTGAAAGTTGTATCATGGTATGACAACGAGATCGGTTACTCAAACAAAGTACTGGATCTGATTGCTCACATGGCAAGCGTAAACAAATAAATCAATCCTGATTCTACATATAAAAAGCTGCTCATTAGTGAGCAGCTTTTTTTATATCTTTACGTATCTATACCAGCCCCGTAGGACTACCGTTTATACATATCTTTTTATAAAAATACAATCCTATGTAATAGTTTAAACAGAAGCATGTTGTCTTCTATATAGTATGCTTCTGTTTATCAGGGTATGCCAGGTGTATGTGATTTCCCCTGGTTGTATTTGATGAATAACATGTGATG
>DALZBD010000362.1:0-4573 GCA_031977515.1 Bacteroides sp.
CGTAAGAAGAATTAAGAATTTGCATTTCTTCTTTTTTTATTAGCGTTGTCAACCGTTTGGCAAAGTATTGCGTCTCTACAAGTCCTTCCGGGGATATAAATGCACTTTTAACACACCCTATACGTTTTTTTTAGACATAAGAACATAAGAACAAAAGAAATTCAGATCCTGTAAATCATTCACAGACTAAATATTTGTTCTTTTGTTCTTATGTCTAAAACGTCTTTCACTATATTTGCAGAAAATAATAGATAACCCTATCTGACTATGGACAAATACATTTTCGAATTGACACTGAAAGTGCGTGACTACGAATGCGACCTGCAGGGCATTGTGAACAATGCCAATTATCAGCATTACCTGGAGCATACCCGTCATGAATTCCTCTCTTCACTGGGAGTGAGCTTTGCCGGATTGCACGAGCAGGGAGTAGACCCGGTAGTGGCACGTATCAACATGGCTTTCAAAACTCCTCTGAAAAGTGGCGACGAGTTTGTTTCCAAACTCTACCTCCGCAAAGAAGGCATTAAATATGTGTTTTATCAGGATATTTTCCGGAAGGAAGACCTCAAATTGGTGGTACGGGCCACGGTGGATACGGTCTGCGTGGTAAATGGCCGTCTGAGTGAGAGTACCCTGTTTGATCAGATATTTGCCGCTTACCTGACATGATCACTGCGGAAGAAAAGATCCACAGCATCGCTTTGACGCAGGTGCCGGGGATCGGTCCTGTATGGGGTAGGAAACTCATAGAGGGCGTCGGGTGTGCGGAACATGTATTTCGTCTGCGCAACGAACTGCCGGAGCGGATCCCGGGCGTACATCGCCGGATCGCCGAGGCTCTGGATTGTCCAGAGGCCCTGGCATTTGCCCGGAAGGAATATGATTATCTTCAAAAGAAAAACATCTCTTGTCTGACGATCTCTGATGAAGCTTATCCGGCTCGTCTGAGGGAGTGCGATGATGCTCCCCTTGTGCTTTATTACAAAGGTACGGCAGACCTGAACGCTCTGCGTATCCTGAGCATGGTAGGTACACGCAAGGCGACTGAATACGGTAAAGAACTTTGCCGGAGTTTCCTGGAAGAGTTGAGACAGTATTGCCCGGATGTGTTGGTGGTAAGTGGACTGGCCTATGGCATTGATATTCATTCGCACCGGGCAGCTTTGCAGCAGGGGTTTGACACTGTTGGCATACTTGCCCATGGGTTGGACCGTATCTATCCGTATGTGCACCGGCAGACAGCTGTGCAGATGCTCGAATCGGGGGGACTGCTTACCGAATTTCCTTCCGGAACCAATCCCGATCGCTACAATTTTGTGAGTCGCAACCGCATCATTGCCGGTATGAGTGATGCCACTCTCGTGGTAGAGTCTGCATCCAAAGGAGGGTCATTGATCACGGCGGAGATCGCGGGTAGTTATCACCGGGATTGTTTTGCATTTCCTGGACGCATTACCGACGAACAGTCTTCGGGCTGCAACCGTTTGCTGCGTGACCACAAAGCGGCACTCATCGAGTCGGCCGAAGATCTTGCCCTGGCTCTGAAGTGGATCACGGACAAGTCTAACCTCTCCTCCGCTCCTGTGCAAACTTCTCTATTTACGGACCTGACCCCGGAAGAGGAGCAGATCGTTGCCGTATTGCAGGGACAGGGAGAGATGCAGATCAATATGTTGGTAGTAAAGACCAATATTCCTATACATAAGCTGGCTTCTGTTTTGTTTGAAATGGAGATGAAAGGATTGATACGGACGTTGGCGGGCGGGATGTATAGGCTGGTTCGGTGACAGAGAGAAAAAAGGGGCTTAGCTACAGGTAGTCACTTACAATCTGTAACCCAATCAAAGAGCATTCCGGGTTTTGCGACAACCTACAATTTCTGATAATTTTTTTACCTGATATAAAAAATGGGATGTCCGGTATGGACATCCCATTTATGTAAAGTGCTGAAAAATCAATCCGGATCAGTCTTTCAATTTCGCCCAGATGAAGTCACGATTCAACTTGGCGATGTGGCTGATAGAGATATTTTTGGGGCATTCTGCTTCGCAGGCACGGGTGTTGGTACAGTTACCAAATCCGAGTTCATCCATTTTCGAAAGCATGGCTTTCGCGCGGCGTGATGCTTCTACTTTTCCTTGTGGCAGGCGGTTGAGCTGGCTCACCTTGGCCGATACGAACAGCATAGCCGAACCATTCTTACAAGCTGCTACACAGGCACCGCAACCGATACAGGAGGCGGCATCCATCGCTACGTCTGCCACCTCTTTCGGGATCAGGATCGCATTGGCATCCTGAGGGGCACCGGTATTGACGCTTACGTACCCACCCGCCTGGATGATCTTGTCGAAAGCGTTACGGTCTACCATGAGGTCACGGATCACCGGGAAGCCGGCCGAGCGCCAGGGCTCTATCGTGATGGTCTCTCCGTCGTTGAAGCGACGCATATAGATCTGACAGGTAGTAGCTCCTGTGGCAGGTCCGTGAGGATGTCCGTTGATATAGAGTGAACACATTCCGCAGATCCCTTCGCGGCAGTCGTGGTCAAACACCACAGGCTCTTTGCCAGAGCTTACCAGTTGCTCGTTGAGGATATCCAGCATTTCCAGCAGGGAAGTGTCGCCGGAGATATCTTTCATCTGAAATGTTTCAAAAGCCCCTTTTGCTTTCGGGCCTTTCTGACGCCACACTTTGAGCGTAAATGATATATTTTTTTCCATTGTCTACTGTTTTTTAAGCCTTGTAATTACGTGTCTGAACTTTCACAAACTGATAATTCAGATCTTCTTTGATAAGTTCCGGTTGCTTGTTCTCGCCGGTATATTTCCAGCAAGCTACATAGGAGAAGTTAGCATCGTCACGCAAGGCTTCTCCTTCCGGTGTCTGGAACTCTTCGCGGAAGTGACCACCGCACGACTCTTCGCGGTTGAGCGCGTCGAGAGCCATCAGCTTGCCCACTTCGATAAAGTCGATCAGACGCAGGGCTTTTTCCAGTTCAATGTTCAGATCATTGATTTCACCCGGGATGAATACATTCTTCCAGAAGTCCTGCTCCACCTCTTCGATCTCTTTCAGAGCTTTCTGCAAGGATTCTTTGGTACGACCCATTCCTACGAAATCCCACATGATGTGGCCCAGTTTCTTATGGATAGAGTCTACAGAATGCTTACCACCTACCGCTTTGATCCTCTTCATCTTTTCGAGTACTTCTTTCTCTGCTTCCACAAATTCGGGCAGATCGGTAGAGAAGCGGGGCACCTGGATCTGATCGGCCAGATAGCTCTGGATCGTGTATGGAAGTACAAAATATCCGTCGGCCAGTCCCTGCATCAGTGCAGAAGCTCCCAGACGGTTGGCACCGTGGTCGGAGAAGTTGGCTTCACCGATGGCAAACAGTCCCGGGATAGAGGTCATCAGTTCGTAGTCTACCCAGATACCTCCCATGGTGTAGTGGATGGCAGGATAGATCATCATGGGTACTTTGTATGGATTTTCGTCAGAGATCTCTTCGTACATGTCGAAGAGGTTTCCGTAGCGGTCGCGTACCACATCTTCACCCAGACGGTCGATGGCGTATTTGAAATCGAGGAATACGGCCAGCCCGGTGTTGTTGACACCGAATCCGGCATCGCAACGTTCTTTGGCAGCACGTGAAGCCACGTCGCGCGGAACGAGGTTACCGAAGGCAGGGTAGCGGCGTTCCAGGTAGAAGTCACGGTCTTCGTCGGGAATATCTGTTGCCTTTTTAGTTCCTGCCTGCAGGGCTTTGGCATCTTCTATTTTCTTGGGCACCCAGATGCGTCCGTCGTTACGGAGGGACTCAGACATCAGGGTCAGTTTAGACTGCTGTTCACCGTGTACAGGTACGCAGGTGGGGTGGATCTGTGCGAAGCAGGGGTTGGCAAAGTAAGCTCCCTTGCGGTAGCACTGGATAGCTGCCGATCCGTTGGAACCCATGGCATTGGTAGAAAGGAAGAAGGCGTTTCCGTATCCTCCGGTACCGATCACCACAGCGTGTGCGGAGAATCTTTCGAGTTTACCGGTCACCAGGTCGCGGGCAATGATACCACGGGCACGGCCATCTACGATCACCACGTCAAGCATTTCGTAGCGGGTGTAGAGCTTCACAGTGCCTTTCTGTACCTGACGGCTCAGGGCAGAGTAGGCTCCGAGCAACAACTGCTGTCCGGTTTGTCCGCGGGCATAGAAGGTACGGGATACCTGTGCACCACCGAAAGAGCGGTTGTCCAGTGTACCACCGTAGTCACGTGCGAAAGGTACACCCTGTGCCACACACTGGTCGATGATGGCGTTGGCTACCTCAGCCAGACGGTATACATTGGCTTCGCGGGCACGGTAGTCACCTCCTTTGATGGTATCGTAGAAAAGACGGTATACGGAGTCGCCGTCGTTCTGGTAATTTTTCGCTGCATTGATACCTCCCTGTGCCGCGATAGAGTGGGCACGACGGGGAGAGTCCTGGATACAGAAGTTGAATACTTTGAATCCCATTTCACCGAGGGAAGCGGCGGCAGAGGCTCCGGCAAGTCCGGTACCTACCACGATCACG
>DALZBD010000363.1:0-4546 GCA_031977515.1 Bacteroides sp.
TGCATTGCAATGCGAGGTGAAGTTTATCAAAGAGTTTACTTTGGAAAATGCAATGAGGGTTTTTAATATCTATGAAAATGATTTTAAAAATGAATCGGCTGAGAATTCTCATGATTATGTAATGCAAGGTGGTATTGATATCGAAACGCAGACAAATAATTACAGCTACCCGATAGACGATATAAAAACGCTTTATACTCAACTTCTCGAAGAGAAAGACAAGCAAATCCGCAGATTTGAAAAAGAAGTGGAAGAATTGAAAGCAAGATTGCAAGAAATAGAAAAAGGAATAAGATAAAGGTCTTTTTACAGATACAATTCAGGGTGCTCTTTACAAACGGGCACCTTTTTTATTGCCGTGTTGTGATACAGATCCGATCAGAGATGAAACGACTCTTCATGCAAGGGCTGGATTTTTTTCTGAAACTTCGGAGACTCACATTGGAAAGAGATACCTGCCTGATAGGAGAAAAGACGCTTTTTTATCGCAAGTGAACGATCGGACATCTCCCACGTGCTTTCCTCAATCACCTCACACTGCTCGTTGAGCCACTGGATATAAGGCTCTGCATATTGCTGTTCCTCAAAGATCAGATGACTGGTACAGCAACTCTTCATCTCTTGTTTCTCCTCTTTTACAAACCAGGCTTCAAGACTTATCCACCGATCCAATTGAAAAGAGACAGTACTCATAGGGAAATGGGGCACTGTCAGGTTGATATCATCTGAGATATGCAACACTCCTCTTTTGCGCATGGCAGGGATCATTTCACTGCGGGTCTGCCCCAACAAACTAATGGCCAACTCGATCCTTCCTTCTACATCTGAGGGGATTCCTGTTTTATCCTTCATAAATACTATAAAGTTGTATGGCTCAGTCCCTCAAACCATAGGTTATATACAAAAAGAACGTGGGACTCTTACTATCCGCACACCCAAGGCAGTCCACCATAGACACCTCACGTAACTCAATAGTAATGCCCCACGCCTATACAGGCATAGTGCTTACCATAAGTTACGTATATGTCTAAATTTGTTTGGTGGACTTTTTAGGGTATACGAACGATAAACGTTTTTATGTAAATTATATCTTTATCTTCCTATATTTTCTTTCTGTTTTTAGTGATTAATATCTATGCAAATGTAAAAATATTCCCGCAATACTCCAAACAAAGTAGCTTTTTTGCACTTTAGTTGAAAATTCCTTTAGTATATTTGTCCATATTCACAATGTATCTGTAGCCCTGCAAGGGTGTCAGAGATTAGCCCAGGGTCAGCGAGCGCAGGGTACCGGAGCGAGTGTCACCCTGGGTTTAAATGATGTTGTGAACAGTTAGTGCCGTAGGTACGACACAAGTTACAAATGCCACTTAATATGTGTCGTACCTATGGCACTAACTTTGGTGTGCGCTACGCACCCCAGGGTGGCGTTTGTTTCGCCTTCGCCATCGCTACGGCTTCACGGCACTTACCCTGGGCCATCCTCTGACACCCTTGCAGGGCTACAGGTACATTGTAAATATAAACATACTTAGAAGACTTTTGGACCAAAGTGTAAAAGAACCAACAAAGCACCCTACGAAAATCATTCTCACAATACCCTTACCATCCCGCAGCCTGCCAGCCACCGTCTGTATACCATGCATACGTCTGGTAATAAGGCAGCAGATTTGTCTGGGAAGAGCGGGGTATATACATGGAAAGCCCCTGTGAATCTTTCATGGAAAACATTCGGGCGTATTTGGAGTAGTTCTGTTCCGTGGTATGGTAGTAGATCACTGCTTTGTCGAAGGATGCGCGCCACTGCCGATAGTCCTCGTTTTCCTGTGTCAGGGAGCGCATGAGGCCGTCCATATCGTAATGATAGCGGGAAGAGCGATTGTCGTAGCACATGATCCCGGTACGAGAAGCTTCTTCTCCTTCGGAGAGGTAGAGAGGTAGTAGGCGACGGGTGGCGGTGGCCAGTTCGTCCAGCGCACTGCTGCGGACTACGGCTATGGAAGCTCCGGCTGTCCAGTTGTCGTTGGTGAGGCCGATGCCTCCGTTGTATCTGGCAAGATAGTCTTTGTAGTAGATATCTGCCAGGGTGGTCACACTGCTGCTGCCTGCGAGCATGGCAGGGAGTATCAGGTCGTAAGGGGCTCCCGGGCCGGGTGTCTCGGTAGGAGATCCAAGGAAGTAGTCGGCACAGTCGCGCAGTTCGTATACTACCTCCACTCCCATCATGAAGCAGGCTTCGAAATAGATGTATTCGAAGTGTGGAGCGCTCTGCAAGGCCTTTTTCAGTTCGGAGATATCCATAGAGTGGATTCCGTCCTGTCCGAAATAGCGGGTGGAAGAAGAGGGAGATTTGAGCCAGCCGTCGGCATGCGACCAGAGTACCAGCCCATAGTTGCCTGCAGGATAGGCAGTGAAGGCATCAGAAAAGATGTCCTTCATCACACGGGTATCTAAGGAATTCTGAGCGGAATAGTTGCGGATCACCTGCCGCTCCACTTCTCCTTTGCTGTTTTTGCCGAGGCGAAACAGTTGGGGGTCGGTGCCTGTATCCATATAAACAAGCAGGTTGTAACGCGTATCGTCGACGGCCTCCATACCTGCAATCATCTCCTGTACATCGAGGAGAGCAAACCGGGCCAGATCGTTATCGGCCGCCAGATAGACGAGCACCGTGCGTTCGGTGGCTTTTGTGGTTACAGAATTGTCATCATCGCTGCAACCGCAAAACACAATACACAGGGCGATAAAAAGAAATACATTTCTCATGATCATGGGTTTAGGCGAATGGGCTAAATTGTACATTTGACAGGCATAGACAGGATCTGTGACGCCCGCAAAGTAGGTATAACACATAGAAAGAAGGCCGGGTTCAATGAAAGCCTGTTCTCAGCTTGACAGAATACCTGCTATAATTGACATATTTTTTTAGACAGAAGCACATAAGAACATATTTTTTTTGTGTATAAAGTCTGAATTCCTTTTTTTGCATTCTTTTGTTGGTATGTTCTTCTGTCTGAAATAAAAGCACATTCTGTCTACATACAAATATCGCCAATTTTTTATTAATTTTGTACACGATACAAACTCTAAATTGGTGTAATGAAAAGAATTATGTTGCTCATAATGAGCTATTGTACCTTCATCTGTTATGTACAGTGCCACACCCCGTACGAAGAAACCTTTTTATGGGTAATAACGACTTTTGAAGAAAACGATGCAGGATTTCGTCTTGTAACAGACAAAAAGGGAGAACAGGATTACAGATTATTTACCCAAAAGATGACTTCCCGTGTGAAAGAGGCCAAAGATCAGCAGGAATTTATCTCACTGGTCAATGAGTGGCTGGGTTATTTCCGGAAAGCGCATCACGGCTTTGCTGCTATCCGGGATCAGGAAACGACAACGAAAGAAAAACCTCAGGCAACATCTTCCCCTCCAAAGGATACTCCGGACAGGAGAATGCCTTCCCTCTCCCGTCTGAGCGAACATACCCTGTTGCTCCGTATTCCTTCTTACCACATCAGATACAAAAAATACCTCGATCAGTTGCTGAAAGAGAATGACCAACTGCTCCGGTCTACTCCGAACCTGATGATTGATGTACGGGACAACGGAGGTGGGGCTACCCACAGCTGGTCCGGGCTGATCCCTTATTTCTACACCAACCCGGTCAGACAAATGAATATGGAGATCTATTGTACGGAGCAGAATGCCAGAGGATATGAACAGGAAGCTGAAATACTTTTCAGGGAAGGAAACAAAGAGCCTGCCCAAAAAAGACTGGCATGGGCAAAAAAGATGAGAGAGCATACGGGAGAGTTTATACCTGCGGACCATAGGAAGGTGATTGTCGTGGATAAGTTCAGCCCCCTGCCCTATCCCGAAAGAGTAGGTATTCTCTGCAATGAGAATTGCGCCAGTGCCACCGAACAGTTTTTGTATATAGCCAGACAAAGTACAAAGGTAAAGATATTCGGAAAACCGACTTTCGGAGCATTGGATGTCACCAATACAACAGCTGTAGACAGCCCGGACGGAAAGTACCGACTGGTCTACTGCATGGCTCGCAGCCTGCGTGCCGTGGAAATGAGTATGGACGGTACAGGCATTCAGCCCGATTACCTCCTGGATTCCACGATACCGGAGGAGCAATGGACAGAATATGTGCAGGAAATACTGGAAAACCGATAGAGGGAAAGAAGAAATAGGGGGTTTTTACAGAAATAATTTATTATCTTTGACAGATCAACTCATTGCCTGTTCAAAGGTTGCCCCCTCTTTCCTTGTGGAAACCCTAAACAGGTATTTAAAATTTCCTACTTATGAATATACAGGACTGCATCCGCTTTGCCAATGAAAATCCCATCTGCTACCTGGCCACTGTAGAGGGCGACCAACCCCGCGTACGTACACTGGGCTTCTGGTTTGCCGACGAGACGGGATTTTACTTCCAGACGGCCAGCATGAAAGAGATCCCCGGCCAACTGGCAAAGAATCCGAAGGCAGAAGCTGCTTTCTATCATCACGAATGTATGATAGGCACTAT
>DALZBD010000364.1:0-4542 GCA_031977515.1 Bacteroides sp.
TATTGCAACGGAAACGAGATCACGGGCAACTTCGACTACATCGAGGAGCTGACTGCCACGGGACGGGCACTGGACAACCGTCACCTGTTCAGCGGCTCCACCGCACGTACACGCGTAGCCTCGGACCAGTACTACGTGTCGCAACAAACCAACAAAGGTCCTGTAAAGGTCTATGAAGGGCTACCCTATACAGACTGGGACCGCAACAAAGAATCGGATGTAGATGTACCCGTGATCTCCCACGAATCGGGACAACGCTGCATCTACCCCAACTTCGACGAGATCGAAAAATACAAAGGTCCTGTAGAAGCACGCAATTTCGAAGTATTCCGCGAAATGCTTGCTGCCAACGACATGCTGGATCAGGCGGATGATTTCTTCAAAGCCTCCGGAGCCCTTACGGTGATCGAATACAAAGCGGTGATCGAGGCTTTGCTGCGTTCCTCGAAATCGGCCGGATTCCAGTTGCTCTCGATCAACGACTTTCCGGGACAGGGCTATGCACCGGTAGGAGTACTCGATCCGTTCTGGGACTCCAAAGGGCTCGTCACCCCGGAAGCCTTCCGGGAGTTCTGCGCCCCCACCGTGGCCCTGCTGCGCTACGACAAGAGTTCTTTCTTCAACGATGAGACGTTTACAGGCAAAGCCGAAGTCTATAACTTCAGCAACACTGTCCTGAAAAATGCGAAGATCAGATATTGGCTCACCGACGAATCGGGCAACACTCTACAGAAAGGAAACCTGAAATCACAGACGATCGGCACACACGATGTATATCCGGTGGGTGAATTCTCCCTGCCGCTGCCCGGCATCACTGCTCCACAGAAACTGACGGTGCATCTCTCTGTGGACGACCGCATCCACAACAGCTGGAAAATCTGGGTATATCCGCGCAACGAAGAGGTGATGGTGTCTACCGACGAAGTACTCTATACCACAGTATACGATGACAAAGCCCGCCAGCACCTGGCACAGGGAAAGAAAGTAGTGCTGTGCCCACTGCCGGGCAAGGTGAAAGGACGCAAATCTACTTTTCACAATCACTTCTGGAATCCGATCATGTTTGCGTGGGCACCCATGACCATCGGCTGCCTGATCCATAACGACCTGCCGGTGTTTGATGACTTTGTCACCGCCAATCATACCGACTGGCAATGGTGGGATATCCTCGAAAACGCCAAGGTAATAGAGATGAAGGATGCACCGGAACAACTGCGCCCCTTCGTACAGGTAATAGACAGTTACGACAACAACGAAAAGTTGGGGATCGGCTTTGAAGCCAGTATAGGCGGAGGAAAACTCCTTGTACTGGCAGTCGATACACAGAAGGACATGGGCCATCGCCCCGCTACCCGCCAGCTGCTGCAAAGCATCGACAGGTATGTGAAAAGCGATGCCTTCCAGCCACAGGTAAAGGTGGAAGAGGAATTTATCGAATCGTTTTTGTCTAAGTAAACAGACATTATAAACAGACATTCTCAGGCAACGAGTCGGAAGGTATATTAAAGAGTAAATTGAACCAATACACAGGTTACACGTTGTCCCTGAAACCACCCCTTCTGGGCACTGTCATTAAGTTAAGGCAAATGTCACGTGGTTGACCTCATACCACCACCCTGCACGTATCCCACTAACCTACGCCTCGGAGAGGCAATATATCCTAGCCCAGGGCAGAGAGAGGGATGTTGGAGCGATAGCGGAAGCAGCCCGAACGCCACCCTGGGATGCGAGGCGCACAGCCAGATGCGCCCCGTAAGGGGCAGTACTGTACACATAAACAGAGTATTGCCCCGATGGGGCGCAGGTAATCATACAATCATGTAAACCCAGGGTGGCGTGTCGCATTTCTCCGCTATCGCTACGAAATACGTCACTCTGCCCTGGGCTATGATATATTGCCTCTCCGAGGCGTAGGGCGGTGGGATGATGGAACTGATCATGGTGATTAATTCCTCAACTGAATGATATTGTCCGCATAGGGCTGTAAAATATCACCTTCTTAACCTGTAACGCCTATTCAAAACGAGACAACTCTTTCAATCCGTCCAACCCTGCGCCAGTAACAAAGCAATAAACGGTAGGTAATCCTTCAACTCGTTACGCAGCAATTCCATGGTCTTCAGTTTATACCGATCTACAGACTTTACACTCAGTTCCATCTCTTCGGCAATCTCCCGGTGGGTCTTCCCTTCGAAGAAACTGCGCATAAACACGAGCCTGTAATTCTCAGGCAGCTTTTCAAGCGCTTCATAAAGTTTCCGGTAAAGTTCATCCAGCGTATACACTGCATCAGGGTCCGGAGAGGAAGAAGAAAAAGAAAGGTCCTGTTTGCGGCAATGTTCGGCATAATTCACCACATACTCCTGATGCTTGAGATAATTGAGGCAACTGTTGCGGACACACATTTTCAGATAGCCCACCGCTGTATCGGGGTTCAGCTGTATCTCCCTGCGTTTGTTCCACAATTGTGCAAACACATCCGAGACAATGTCTTCACGCACATAAGCGTCTTCTATAAATTTCCTGGCATACAGGCAAAAAGGGGCGTAATACGTTTCATATAGAGATCTGAACAGAATTTCATCCGTTTTTTTCCCAACAAAGGATAATTTCATAATAAAAAGCTGGTCGGTTTTTCAGGTTTGTGTGTTAGCAAAGTTAGAGAAATATTTTTTCCCGGCAAGTTCTTTCCGCGATATTCCTTGTCCGGACAAGGAATACCGGAAGAAAAAACAAAAAGTTCTCTGCTGCCTGTCTGTTGTTGTCTGCCCAGTTGTATTATAAGAAACAACAGGATCTGCCGGAGCAGCAATGTGCGGCAGTGAAAACAGAACCATACAACAGAACGTGAAACAGATACAAGAAGAAATCCTGCTCAGATACTGCAGGAACGAATGCAACGAAGCCGAGCGTCTTCAGGTCGAAGAGGCGTGTGAATCCTCGGAGGAATTGCGCCGGAATGTCAATGACCTTCGCCTCTCCCTGGAGATTGCCGACAACATCCGGGAGATAGAAGCGATAGATGTGGCAGGCTCTTACCGGAAGACACAACTTAAAATACGCGATGAACGCCGCCGGCGCCATCGCCTGCGTCTGACACAGTATGCGGCATTGCTGGCCATTCCCCTGCTTTGCTCCACTCTGCTGCTGGGATATTTCCAACTGCGGCAGCCCCACAGACCGGTGAACATGGTCGAAGTAAACACCCCTGCAGGCACAGTCACCCGCTACGAACTACCGGACGGAAGCATCGCCTGGCTCAATGCCGGCAGTCGGATCAAATACCCCGATCGCTTTGATGCGGCAAAAAGAGAAGTAACACTGAGCGGAGAGGCATACTTTGACGTAAAGGCCGATGAAAAACATCCTTTTTATGTACATACAGAAGGCGGACTCACCATCTACGTATACGGTACACGCTTCAATGTGAATGCTTATGAAGAAGAAAACCATATAGAGACTGTACTGGAAGAGGGAAAGGTGAACGTGATCACTCCGGCACAGGAAGCAGTCATCCGTATGCAACCCGGACAGGCACTGATCTATTGCAAAGACGACAAGGCAGTGAAAAGAAAAGAGGCGGACATCTATGAAAAGACAGCCTGGAAAGAGGGCAAACTCATCTTCCGCAACACACCGATCGAAGAGGTACTCAAGCGGCTCTCCCGGCACTTCAATGTAGAGATTGAGTTTGAGAACCTCTCAGGGGAACCTTATAACTACCGTGCTACTTTTCACCACGAAAGTCTTCCGCAGATATTAAACTACCTGAGCCGCTCGGCTCCTCTGGAGTGGAAGATCAAAGAGGGGGTACAACAAGCCGACAATACCTTTACGCGCAAACAATATATAGTCAGACTGTACTAAAAAACTGTTTAAATTTTCCCCGGAAAATTTATTATAGGGTTCCTGTCTTTATTCAGACGCCCTATACATCAAAAAAAAGAAACGGGTAAAACCCGAAGTAATCACCTTTAAATACCAAAATGCCTATGAAATAAAGCTACACCAACAAAAAGGGAAAAAAGCTACAGGAGCTCTTTTCCCAGCTCGTACGAACCACAGCCGGCAGAGTCTCGCAAATTCCCCGGCACCAGAGTTCGAAGCCAATCTATTACAATGAGTAACAAACATTAGCTAACCGCAAAGATATGAAAAAAAAACAGTTATCTATTGCCTGTAAACACAAATGCTTTTCAAAACTGAAACTACCTCTGGCCATGAAGATCAGCCTTATATTCCTGTTCTTCACTACTTTTCAGATGCAGGCGGCTATCGGGTACGCACACAAGACCTTTATTGGCATACAACTGACCAATGCCACCGTAGAACAGGTACTGAACAAGATCGAAGAGGTAACAGAATTCGTTTTCCTTTACAACGACCACACGATAAATACACAACGTATCGTCTCTGTCAACCACAAAGATACGGATATCCACACGCTACTCCATGAACTGTTTACAGGCACGGACGTAAGCTATACGATCATAGACAGACAGATCATCCTCTCCACCCGACAGACTCCGGTCGCTACACAAC
>DALZBD010000365.1:0-4529 GCA_031977515.1 Bacteroides sp.
TGAAGTTGTTTTGCAGAAAGTCTTTTCAGCATTTGATTGCTCTTCGGTAGATCTGACAAAACGCCCACAACCCCAACCATCCATAGACAACACACTCACCGGAGCATGGGCAAAAAAACGTATGCCACGTGCTGAAGTGCCCAAATCTTCTCCTACGGCAGGTAAAGGCCGGGTGGAAGCAGGTGATGTATATGCTATTCGTATCCGAGATGGGGTATGGATAACGGCCTATTGCCATGAAGTAAAAACTGCACATACTTTACTTGCCAGAATGGAGTTTCTGGATGGGGTTTATGATCACATGCCCACAGCAGAAGAATTAACACCTGTATATAAAGGTCGTAGAGACGGTCGTTGGCAGCAATGGACTTCGTCTATGGATTCTACAAGTTGGGTACGCCGCATAACAAGAGCATTCCCTACTCCCGAAACAAATGAAGAGGAACCTGACAGAATTCCCCATGGTAGAGCAAGCCATCTAAACTCATTGGCGGAATGGTGTTTTCCTGATATAGATTAATCTATAACCTCCTGCTAATAGGAAGGTTTATTCGTTTAGGGAGATTCGGTAAACAGTAATTATCATATAAATCAACCAGTTATATCCTTATTTCTTATAGGGATTACCCCATTTTTGATACTTTTATATCAAAAACGGGGTAATTCATCCCTGTAGGGGATACATCATTCTGTATTGTTGTATAGAACCTTCTGACTTCGTCGACCGTTGTGTTGACTTCGTCGATCTGCGATTCAAGGTTGATTTGTGGGGTTTTATACATACCCTGGGGTTCTCTCTGCCGGGCCGCTGTGCTATTGACTTCGTCGACCGTTGGTTGATCTATCCTCTTCGGGGAACAGAAGGGTGGGTATTTCTAAAATGATACTGCTATATATACTAATTAATTTTGTATTCAAAGTATTTAGCAAATTTGCCCATATATACAAAGCAACAGAGAGTATGAATGTTCTATCTAATATCCTGCTACTTCAGCAATCCGACAAGGAATATCCGTGTTTTCCATCTTGCCTGTAAAACGTTCGGCACCCGCACCGATAGCAAATACAGGTACATATCCGGCAGAATGGTTGCTACTGGTCCATCCTACCATAGCGATCTCATTCAATACTTTCCGAGCGGTAGCAGCCAGTTTCTCATCCTCCTGATAAAGGGACTTCTCTTTGGTGGTATCTCCCTTGATAAAACTATTCTCATAGGCTTCGTAGATCCTCTTTTCCTGACGTTCATTCACAGGAACTTCCTTCCAGAGACCCATAGTCTCACCAAGCAGCATGCGTATCTCTTCCCAGGATACCTGTCCTTTCAACTGTCGAAGTTCCGAGATACGCGCAGAAAGTGCACTTTGAGATATCTTCTGGTGTTGCAATACCTGTAGATTGAGCCTGCTGCTGCCCGTACCGAGTACCATACCTCCTGTTTCGTGGTCGGCAGTTACCACGATCAGTGTCTCTTCCGGATGTTCCAGATAGAATTCATACGCAATCCCTACCGCATCGTTGAAGTCGAGTACCTCAATAAGTGTAGTAGCAGCATCATTGGCATGACACGCCCAGTCTATCAGCCCCCCTTCTACCATGAGGAAAAAACCTTCGGTATGGTTGCGGGTAAGTACTTCAATGGCAGCACGGGTGATCTGTGAAAGGGTGAGGTCTCCTTCCTGCTGATCCAACGAGCAGGTCAGGTTGTGCACATCCGCCCCACGGTTGTTCATCAGGATTACTTTTTCTGCCTCACGCCCTTTTTGCAGGTATTCCTGATAGCCATATACCAACCGATATCCGGCGTTTTCCATCTGTATGAACAGATCGGGGGCGGAGGAACCGTCGTGACGGGTACGTGGGGTGACGAAACCAGAGCCACCAAAGAAATCGAAACCGGAAGCAATCGCATCCATCCCGATCTCGTAACCCATACTACGACTGGGTTGGTGCGCATAGAACACTGCGGGCGTTGCATCGTCCATGCTTACGCTGGTAGTGATACCCACTTTCTTTCCGGCCCTTCTGGCACGTTCGGCTATACTGGTCACCGGATGCAGGCCGGCATCTACCCCGATAGCACCATTGTTTGTTTTGGTACCTGTAGCCAGGGCGGTACCTGCCGCAGCCGAGTCGGTCACACCACTTGATGCGGAATAGGTAGAGGCCATCCCAGCTATGGGAAACTGGGTAAAGCGCAAGGGTTTCACTCCTATCTTTCCTTCCAACGAGGCCAGATACATCTCCGTACCATTGACCTGTGACATACCCATACCATCGCCAATCAGATAGAAAACATATTTGGGAGTTCCCTGTGCAAAGACTACAAAAGAGAAAGAAAGAGATAAGAGAAACAGAGTTATTTTATTTCGGATCATATTTTTTATTTTTAGAGCCTGCATACACATTTTACTGAATATCTATGCGGAGCCTGTTTATACGGAATTTATTTTTCAGTTACAACACAAGGTATCTGAGACGCAAAGTATTGCGTCTTTACTGGTGGTGTGTTTCCTTCAGCGTGATATACTTGTAGAGACGCAATACCTTGCGTCTCATAACAAGACAACAGATCAAAAGAGCCAAACAAGAGCGGTCAAAGCCAACACCTCACTTACCAGAGTCTGGTCTGTGTCAGTTTATACCCGCGCTGCGCATAATCGTCTATCTGTTGTTGACCAATAGGAGCCAGGTAAGAACGGTCGCTGAATGACTCGCGATTTACTGCATTACGCACCATATAGAACCCTACCATCTCCTGTGGATTGCTCCCGTCATACAACACCACCGAACCATCTGCCTTTTTCACCCGGAGCACATTCACCATATCCTCCATATATACCGGATATTCCTCGGGGAAGTTGACCCACGGCCCCAGGTAATGGTCCGGGTCTTTGTCGCAATCCATGTAGTCGAGTTTCTTCCAGCGACGCAGGTCTTTGATGCGATTTCCTTCGTGTAGAAGCTCCATGCGTCGTTCCCGGCGGATCTCCCACAACAAAGGAGTGACATCCGCATCACGCACCGGATCGTCGGGCAGGGCATTCAACAGGAGAGGAGAGGTCTTTTTGAGTCCTTTGCGGATGGCCTCTTCGTCCAACGGCCGGCCCCGTAAGGCATTTACCGACTTATCCAGATCTTCCTGAGTAACAGCAGGCCCACCGTACGAAAGAGCCAGTTCGGCCTTCGCCTCGATCCAGTTGAGCAGGATCTCTCCCAGGCGCATGACCGGCGCATCGTTTATATTCCGCTCGGACGACCAGTCGTACAGCTCATCACCCGTAGTCAGGTAATGTGCCAACGCCTCCCTGGCTGCAAACTTGTAGCAATAGATCAGAGAGGTAGCCCGATTGTGCGGCTGCGTCACAAAACATGCATCGAAACGGGGATCACGTGTTACCGCCAGGTTTCCCAGAGAGAAATCATCCGCACCCTCTACCGACGAAAGTTGCCAGGGCAACCCATCGTTGCAGGCGAATGCTTTTACGAGAGCCAGGTTGACTCCGGTCTGGCTCTCTTTCCCTCCGGTATAGGAGGCAATGTGATGCATCACCCCCAACGCACTGTCGTAGTGGCGATACAACAACACCTCCGGATGTCCGGCCAGATCGGTAGAGACAAACAGACTTTTGAAATCTTTGTCGCACGACCATTTTCCCTTCTCCAGTACCATATCTCCGGCACGCACAGCCATTTTCAGGTATTTCTCCGCTCTGCCTGCGTCCAGTCCGTGATACTTCTGCCAGGTGCCTTCATTCAGCATAAATCGGGAGATAAATCCTGCCGCGATGTATCGGTTGAGGTTCTGTGAACCATCGTCCTCACGCAGGTTTTCCAGTGCATATTCAAAGAGTTCGTATACCTTGTCCATGACCATTCCGCGGTCGTCCCGATCCTTATACATCGTTTCCGGATCGTTGTCCATCACCGTAGTTTCAAACCAGGGGACATCTCCGAACACATTCACCAGATCGGAATATTCATATCCTTTGAAAAATTTAGCTACCGCCATCCAGTGCCGATAAGCTTCTTCGGTGATGTTATCCTTTGCCACATGTTCGATGCGATCCAGAAATATATTGGCCTTTCGCACACGTCCGAATCCCCACGAGGGACCGTAATACTGTGTCATACACGAACGACTCTCGCTACTGGAACTCCGGCTGGTAGGAACGGTATTCTCAAAATTGCTCTGCACTCCCTCCCAGACCAGGTCATCTGAGAAAGTAGTCGAACGCACCGGAGCAAAATCGGTACTATATCCCCGGTTGTAGCCCACGAAATAGAGTTCGTAAAATCCATTGGCAAAAAGCCTCAGATCGGTTTCATCGCGCCAGAAATTATCATCGATCGCCATGGTGAGCGTCGGACGATCCAGCAAATTCTCACAGCCTGTGCCTATCACAGCTATGAAAAGGAAAAAGGAGTATATATACTTTTTCATATCTATAGATTTAACTGTACAACGGATTTTGAAGAAATTCCGTAAGCGGACTTGTCTTCTGTTCTTCGTTCGTTTCATATCGGAA
>DALZBD010000366.1:0-4524 GCA_031977515.1 Bacteroides sp.
ACCTGTAGACAGCTATCTGAAAAACGATATGGATAAAAGGAAAAAGACAGGGAATAAGATCTTGCTTATATGGCTGATGCTGGCTGTATGGAGTCTTCCTGCCCTGATACGTCCTATCCATATTCATCAGGAGATCTGTCAGGAAAATCCTGACCAGGAGGAAGGGACGCATAGTCATGAGTGTGGTAGTTGTCCCATCTGTTGTTTTGCATTGGCTCCTTTTGTACAGCCGGAGTTCACAGATCTTCCTCCGATATCTGTCGCAGTTTATAAACAGCTACATGCTGTTTCTCAGGAAGGCCATGCCGGTATTCCTGTTGTCACTACTCTCCGTGGTCCTCCCACAGTCTGATTTTCATCTTTTCATCGGAAATCATCCGGATCGGTAACTAAGATCTGTACCGACCCGGGTTTACACTTATTTAAAATCAATGACATCTATGCATATCCGGATAGTTCCGGTGATGTATATGTTGTGTCTGTCATCCACTGTTTTTGCCCAGCAGCCCGATTCGTTGAAAAGGGTAGATCTGGAGGAGGTAGTCGTGAGTGATACATATCGCTCCCCTGCATCTCTGCGTTCTACGCTGCCTGCGGAGGTTGCGGGAAAGGAGTGGCTTACCGGCCACTTCACCGGCAATCTGATACAGACATTGCAGTACATGCCGGGAGTACATTCAATGAATATAGGCTCCGGTTTCTCCAAACCCATGATCCGTGGAATGGGATTCAACCGTGTGGCAGTGGTCGAGAACGGTATCAAACAGGAGGGACAGCAATGGGGGGCCGATCACGGTCTCGAAACAGACGCTTTCAATGCCGACCGGGTGACGTTACTCAAGGGGCCTGTCTCTCTTCTGTATGGAAGCGATGCCATGGGAGGAGTGATCGAACTGGGACGTGCTCCTACACCCCTGGAAGAGGGAGTGAACGGGGAGGCGTCTTTATTGGGAAAAACGGTCAATGGTACGGTCGGTGCCTCGGTGATGATCGGTCTGAAACGGGGTAGCTGGTATGTTCGCGGACGGTTGTCTGCGCAGAGTTATGCCGATTACCGTGTCCCCGCAGATACATTTGTCTATCTCACTCAGCGTATGCCTTTACACGGCAATCGATTGAAGAATACAGCGGGTAGGGAGCATAATGCAAATTTGCTGGCAGAATACCGCTACCGCGGTTATTTCTCTACATACGCCTGGAGCAATTCGTACCAGAAAGCAGGCTTTTTTCCGGGAGCGCACGGTATACCCGATGTTTCCCGGTTGCAAGATGATGGCAATCGTCGCAACATAGAAATGCCTTACAGCCGGGTCGATCACATGAAGTTCTCTACCCGTCAGCAATATACCACAGATCGTATCACGTGGATCTGGGACGGTGGTTTTCAACGCAACGACCGGGAGGAGTGGAGTCTTTTCCATACGCATTACGGAACGCAACCAGCTCCGGAAAAAGATCCGGACAAGGAACTTGCTTTCACGCTGGATACATACACTTCGGCGTTGAAAGCGAAGTTTTCCGGTCGTGCGGACCTGGAACATACTGCCGGATGGGATGTGCAGGTGCAAAACAACCGGATAGGAGGTTATTCTTTTCTGATGCCGGAATATAAACGTTTGACTACCGGTGCGTTCTGGCTCACGACATGGCGTCCCTCGCAACATCTGACCATCAGTGGAGGAGTGCGTTATGACCACGGGAGAGTGCGTGTAGAGGCTTATTCAGATGCTTATCTACAGGATTACCTCGTACGGATGGGATACGGTGAAGCGGAGGTTGAAGACTATCGCTGGCGTAGCTATGCTACCGACCGCAGATTTGGAGATGTCTCCGGTTCGCTTGGATTGATCTGGCAACCGTTGGAATCGCATCAATTGCAACTGAATCTGGGAAGGAGTTTTCGTTTGCCGGGTGCACACGAGTTGGCCTCCAATGGGGTGCATCACGGGACGTTCCGGCACGAGAAGGGCGACCCTGCCCTGAACTCGGAAAGCGGATGGCAGATAGATGCGGCCTATTCTTATAATCGGAAAGATTTTTCGCTGATGTTGAGTCCGTTTGCCAGTTGGTTTCGCAATTATATTTATCTGCGCCCTTCCGGTGAGTGGTCTGTTTTGCCACACGCCGGGCAGATCTACCATTATGTCGGTGCAAAGGCCTTTTTTACCGGTGCGGAACTTTCGGCAGAAGTGAATATCCTTTGTGGATGGAGTTATCGGATCGCGGGTGAATATGTATATACCAGCAACCGGGACGAGGGGATTGCCCTGTCTTTCTCTCCTCCGCCCACATTGCGGCACAGGGTAGCGTGGCAGCAAAGGAAAGTGAATATCTATGTGGAAATGGAAAACATCGGGAGGCAGACACGTGTAGACCGTAATGAAGACCAGACTCCGGGTACTACTTTGTTTCACCTGGGAGGTTCCGTGCATTTTCGGATGGCCGGGATTGAGCCGGAAGTACACCTCTCTGCCCATAACCTGTTTGATCGGAAATATTACAACCACCTGAGTTTTTACCGGAAGGTAGAGATCCCTGAGCCCGGCCGGAATTTCCAGGTGTTGATCAGGCTCCCTTTCTGATAGACAGTAAAATATAGATTTACTCATTTTAATTAAAAAAACAACAATGAAAACAATAAAAAACAACGTAAGTACATTCTTTCTTTTTTCGATTTTGTCTTTGTGGATAGTTGCGTTTGCCGCGTGTGACAGCGACAGTGATGCCGATACTACACGTCCGGCTATCCTTTTGATTGCTCCGACAGAGGGAGCAGAGTTATTGATCGGTGATAAAAACGGTGTATTATTTGAAGCGGAATTCTCAGACGATACTATGCTGGCCTCTTATAATGTGAATATTCACAAAGATGATGGGAGCCATACACATACCCGAAGTACAGAGGATAATAGCTTCAGCTTCGTACGTTCATGGAAATTGAGTGGAACATCTGCAAAGATCAGCCATCGTGATATTATTATTCCGGAGGGAGTAGATGCAGGACGCTATCATCTGGTAGTATCCTGTGCCGATGCTTCCGGGAATGAAATTCATGTGGCACATAATATTATTTTGACAGATCATTGACAGAATTGATTTTTTTAGACAGAAGAACAAAAGGACAAATTTTTATTTCGTGTCTTGTTTGTAGGTTCTGAATTTTCTTCTTATTTCAATTCGTTCACCACCGAAATTGATAAGCAGTCCATGGTCTATGCGAGTGGCGGATAGGTAATTTACTAATTGGGTTTCGTGGATGGGGCTTAAACTGTGAACTGCTTTCAACTCAATCATGATTTTCTTCTCTACAAGAATGTCTGCACGGAATTCTCCTACTATTTCATTCTTATAATAGACATTTATAGGCATTTCCGTATCTGCATGGATCCCATTTTCTCTCAACTCAATCATTAATGCCTTTTGGTAAACAGATTCTAAGAATCCTGATGAAAGATGTAGTCTTACACTGTATGCGCATTTGATAATGGTTTTAATTAAGGTTTCTGTTTCCATGGTTAATTTCTTGTGTTTTTCTGTTCTTATGTTCTTTTGTCTAAAAAAAAATATAAAATATGTCAGTCAGGTATGTCTATCCTCTCTCCCAGATATTTTGGCTGTTTGTTGGTCCGGAGGTCTACAAAGACCTTTACACGTGCCAGCAGTTCCCGTACCCGGGTCTTGAATCCCGCTTTTTTAGTCACGTCTTTCGCATTATAGGCAATCGGGCGTATGCCGTACGCCTGTGCCAGGTAGATGGCTCGTTCGTTGTGAAATTTCTGGGAGATGATTGTAAAGTCCTGCAGGCCGAAGATCATTTGTGCCCGTACCATAGAGTCGAGCGTGCGAAATCCCGCGTAATCGGCGTAGATATGAGACGCTGGTATCCCTGCTGCCACCAGCGCGTCTTTCATTGCCTGAGGCTCGTTGTAGTTTTTCCGGCTGTTGTCTCCGCTGACGATCAGGTACTTTACTTTTCCCGCATGGTATAGCTCTGCTGCGGCATCTATACGGTTTTTAAAATAGAGATTCACCCGGCCGTTGCTCAGATAAGGCGATGTGCCCAGTACAACACCTACTTTGTGAAATGGGATCTCCTCTACAGAAGAGTAGGTGAGCTTTTCTGTCTTTTTGCCTATCACCAGATTGCATGCGATGATCGTCACTATCATGGTTGCTATGAGGAAAAAAAGGATATAAAACAGAGTCATTTTACGCATATTAAATTCGCTTTGAAAGATGCAGGTCTTTTTTTATAGAAAAACCAAAAGACAGAATAAAAGTTTGTTCTGTATGTGTTACAGGTATCAGTTTGTTTCCGGAGCGGGAGATTCGCACGTTGGTTTCCATCCATTTCCTTTTATACCTGTGGCAAAGATACGTATATCGTTTCTGTTTACGGCAAACAGACCTTTATAAAATAAAGATCCCTTTATTCCGTAAAAAATCCTGACTACGGGAATAAAGGGCAAAAAAAAAGGAGTCACGCCTGACTCCAACCTTTGTTAACCTTAAATCTAATACTAT
>DALZBD010000367.1:0-4494 GCA_031977515.1 Bacteroides sp.
CAAGACCAACCTGGCCGTTGCCCTGCAGTTTGATCACCAATTGAGTAAGGTTGTTTTTAAGATCAGAAAAGGGGCAGGGCATGCAACTACCGATTTCTCCGGCTTGCAGGCATCCGTGCGCAATGTCCCGCTCTCTGCCGATTATCAGCTGGCCGATCTGAGCTACTCAGTGGGTAACTTTGGGGAAATAACCTCCCGACTTGTAGAGGCCGGAACGACTTACGAAGCCATTGTGATCCCGCAATCAGAGGGAACCGACCGTAAGTTTGTCTTCTCACTGGAAGGAGAGGAGTATATCTGGGAAGTACCCGATGAACTGTCTTTCGAGGCTGGTAGCGAGAACGTATTTACCGCGACTGTAAGCCGGGCCAATGTGACGGTGGAGGCAGAAACTATACAGAAATGGACAGTTTCGTCTGATCCGACCACAGGGGTAGCGGATTGAATTCAGGAAACAGGCGTGTAACTCCTTTCAGAGGGTTGTCCGAAGGTATGGACAGCCCTTTTTCTGTTTGGAATATATGTTTCTGATTTTACAGGACATTTTATCTGAAAACACTTTTTTATAAAAATTGCATATAATATTCTTGTCTGCATGTTGTAAAACAGTTTCCTGGTAGCTTACAGATTTTGTCCTGGAAATTTGTAATTGTCAAAATCTTGTTTATATTTGTAAAATTACAACATACTAAGTACACAACCCATGATAAACACACCTCCCCGGAGTAGTTCGGCCGGTACTTTTTACGAATTGAACAGAGAATTGTATTATCACGAACTGGTGGTCTCTATCCGTGCTACGGCAGACCTCCATATAGACGGATGGCTGGGAGCTGCCCTGCGCAACCGATTGCTTTTTGCTGCAGACCACGTCAATGTGATGGGTGGAGTATCGTTGCGGCAGGTCATCAACCTGCTCACCATCAAAGACAGACATCCGTTGTACAAAAAGATGGAAGAGGGATTCCCACGGGGCTACGGCCTCTCTTTGCTTTCTCATCAGGAGGCGGTATCCCCTTGCCGCATCCCTGCCGGAGATGCGATTCACTTCTCTGTGATCCTGTACGGACACTTTTCCGAATATTACCACACATTTATACAGGCTCTGGAGTGGATGTGCCGGCATGGGCTGGGCACTCCGTTTGTACCTTGTCTGCTGGAACGTATCTGCGAACGGGCAGCCGACGGCCAGCTCTACACATGCTATGAAAAGGGGAGTCAGACACAAGCCAGACTCTGTGCACCGGTCACTCTGGAAAGCTTCATGCAGCAAAAATTTGCCCCTGAAGAGAAAGAGATCCGCATTCGCTACGATGTACCGGTGAGTTTTTTCAAAAGTACCAGCAAGCCCGAGAGTACTTATAAAAACAATGGTCACGAATTTCCCGGATTCTATCCGCTGGTGCATGCCGCAGCTTTCCGCGTAGCGACCCTCTCGGCTTTGTATGCCTGCCCCAACGATTTTTCTATGTTCCGGAAGTTTGATGATACCGTAGACGATTTCCTCAAACATGCTCATGCCCTGAGGCTATCCTCTGCGGAGATCAGACGGGTAGAATGCTACGGCATGAAAAAGCCCGATGGGGAGCACCGCATCCGCTTTTCCGCATATGTCGGTGAGGTCGGCTTCACCGGATATTTCAATTATTACGTACCCCTGTTGCTGTTTGCCCGGAACATCGGAGTGGGCAGCCATGCGACGTATGGAATGGGGAGATACAGTATTGTCAGATAAAGATTAAAAATATGGAGAAGAAAGCAACGTATTTGTACGGAGCTGCCGTACAAGGTATCCAGTCTTTTATATTTCAATCTAATAAATTGAAATATATAGTGGGTGCGAGCGCTCTGGTAGATCAGATCTGTAGGGCTGAATTTGATGAGTTTGCAACGGCAGGTGAATTGATCGTGCAGGCAGCAGGTAATATCAAATGTATTTTCAATGACCGGGCTGATTGTGAAAAAGCTGTTCGGAGGTTTCCGAAAAAAATTATGGAGTTGGCTCCGGGAGTAACTATAAGTCAGGCGGTGGTAAAGTATGATGCTACGGCAGAAAATAGTTTTGCTACGGCTGTGGACGAATTGGAAGCCAGACTAAAAATACAGAGAAACCGTCCGGTTTCGTGCAATGCGATAGGGCTGATGGGAGTGGTGCGGTCGAGAACATCCGGACTTCCGGCTGTAGACATAAATAAAGAGGGGGAATTTATGGATGAGGCAGCTATTAGTAAAATGAGAAATCCCGACATAACGAAAAAATTGTGCTACAACTGCTTCGGGATAGAATTGAAAGATAAGGATATCTCTTATCAGATAGATGAAATCTCTTCAAAAAACAATTGGATTGCTATCATACATGCCGACGGAAACGGATTGGGAAAGATCTTGCAACGCATAGGCCGCAACAAGGATAAGCTAAAGGTGTTTTCTTCTGCGTTGGATGATTGTACCGTAAAAGCCGCACAGGATGCTTACAACAGTCTGGATAAAGAATCATTTCCGGATAAGATCCCCATTCGTCCCATTATTCTGGGTGGTGATGATTTTACAATGGTTTGTCGTGCAGATATTGCCATAGAATATGTCAAACAGTTTTTGAAAGCATTTGAGAAGCGCACCCAGCACATGTTGAGTACTGAGTTTGCCAACGAGGGAATTGAAAAGTTGACGGCATGTGGTGGAATCGCATTTGTAAAGTCCTCTTATCCTTTTCATTATGGATATAAACTTGCTGAGCAACTTTGCAGATATGCCAAAGACAATGCGGCTAAAGAAGATGATATTTCTTTGTCTTGCCTGATGTTTCATAAAGTACAGGACAGTCTGGTCGATACGTATGAGCAGATCCGGCAACGGGAGTTGGTGACAGCGGATTCTATCTCTTTGTGCTATGGACCTTACTATCTGCATACGGGACAAGAGGAAAATATAGATAATTTGCAGACACAGGTCGGGAAGTTGGGAAGCAGTAATAAAAATGATAAAAATCATTTGAGGGAGTGGCTCGAGGTCTTATATGCCAATCGGGAATCGGCCAGGCAGAAAATGGAATATCGTAAAAAAGTATTAGTTGATCCGGAGAAAGACTTTCTTCTGGAATGGACAAATCTGGAGGGGAATAAAACTCCTGTTTACGACATACTTTCTTTATCTTCTATTATGAACGGATCATTCTAAAAAAAAACTGATGAAAAAAATAAAATATAGAATCCGTTTTTTCTCCGAATGGCACTGTAGTTCCGGTCTTGCTGCAGGAATGGATATGGATTTGCTGGTGATCAAAGACGAGAGCGGATTGCCTTTCATACCCGGAAAGACCATGAAAGGCTTGCTTCGGGAAGCAGTGGAAGAGCTTTTTGACTATACAGACAGAAAAGACCATACTATCCTCTTTCAGATGTTTGGATATTCCGGACAGCAAATTGCCTCCGGTGGAGTTCTGGATATGGATACAACAGCAGGAAGCAGCTTTTTCAGTGATGCCACATTGTCTCCTGCACTGAAAGAGAAAGTTCGTCAGGAGAAAGGCCTGGCCGAATATTTTTATTGTAAAAATAGCTTTACAGCCATTGACCGGGACGGAATAGCCAAAGAGGGGACTTTGAGACAGATTCAGACAACTATTCCTTGCGAATTATATGGATCTATATCGAACGTTCCTTTACTGGACTTTGAAGTGAAAAATGTATTTTCGTATGTAAAACGTATCGGATTGAATCGTAACCGTGGGTTGGGACGGTGTTGTATGGAACTTGTAAGCATGGAGGACGAAGCATGAAAATACAATTTAAATGTACTTTACAGACGGATGTGATCTTGAGTCAGAATTCCGCATCGGAAGGTAGTCGGCCTACACTGGATTTCGTTCCGGGTAATAATTTTCTGGGAATGGTAGCGGGTGCATTGTATGCCGATCTGTCTCCAGAAGAGCAGTTGCAACTGTTTCATAGTGGAAAAGTGCGTTTTGGAGATGCACATCCCGCACAGGGTGATTTCAGGAGTCTTCGTATTCCTGCTTGTGTTTATTTCCCTAAATTGAGGAAACCATCGGAAGGAGAATGCTACATCTATCATCGATACGATAGAAACCGGGATATTCAGGAGAATGGGGTGGAAAACATTCCACAACTGAAACAATGTCGAACAGGTTTTTATGTGTTTACAGACAGAAAAGCCATACCCGTAAATGTATCAAAGAATATAACCGTAAAATCGGCTTATAACAGCGAAAAGCGTACTTCTGAAAAGGGACAGATGTACACGTATGAATCTATACAAAAAGATAGTGTCTATTACTTTGAAGTGGATCTGCCCGAAGATTTTCTGATAAGTAGAGAAAGAATAGTAGCATCTCTGACAGGAATAAAAAGACTCGGTAAGTCCAAAACCTCTCAGTATGGACAGGTTTGTATACAGGAATGTTGTTATCAGGAAGTCCGCCCGGGCCATATACTCCCGAACGAAGAGATTGTGGTATATGCGGATGGACGATTG
>DALZBD010000368.1:0-4477 GCA_031977515.1 Bacteroides sp.
TCAATCGGATACATGCCGAATTATTCTTTTCTCTGTCACTTACTAAGTGACGGAATCGGATTATTGTTTTTTTGATGAGGTATTTTGCTTGTTAAGTCACTTATTTATAGGTTTATATCTGGATGTTGTTTGGCTGTTTTGAAGTCTGTTTTGAAGCTGTTTTTAAGTCTTTATGCATGGATCTATTTGTTGTTTCTACAGGAGATTCATCAACCAACGGTCCGCGAAGCTAATAGCTCAGGCTAAGGATTACCAGCCCCATAGGGGTTATATGTTTGTAGCCCCGTGCGGAAGCGCGGGGTTTTAAATGATGCAAATGAATTGCGCCCCTTAGGGGTGCTATGTGACAAATGATTCATATCCGTAACAAAAGATCCATGCCCATGTAAATATATGTGCGCCATCTACTTCACATACACATAGCACCCCTAAGGGGCGCGTCCGTTTTTACCTGCATGATTTCCCCGCGCTTCCGCACGGGGCTACAAACATATAACCCCTACGGGGCTGGTAAGACATTTTGCTACCAGATAATCCTTAGCCTGACGTCTATGGTCTGGCAGGGTGGGGTATATCAGATCTTTATATGCCTGAAAGCTTTTCGCCTGACCGCTCTGACTTCTGTTCAACTAATCCTGTACATCCTGCTCAGTCACCTCAATCCATACCGGATTGCCATACTTTCCAGGTACGTACTTCTTGCTGGTAACCATCATCCAGCGTGTAGGTGAAGGTGATCCAACGTCCTACATTATAGATGTTGTTAGGAATTATAAAATAACCAAGCTTATTCTGATATGCTCCTACGGAGCTATCTACTATGGTTGTAGTCGGATCGGTGTCATTGTAAAGCTTCCAGGAATCATTACCACCTTGTACTGCCCAGGTAGCATTGCTATGGGGAGATTCAATATCTATCCGCAGACGACAGTTGCATTCAGCTATGACAAATCCATCAAACCCATTAGGAGGTATACTCTCGTATTCATAATATCTGATACCATTTGATGCCTGTATATAGAGAATATCAAAGTAGGCAGGCACCACACGCCTTACCACAGGAATTTCGTTCATCTTCTGCACATTGGAGCTGTTGCCACTGTCTTCCTTGTCCCAATACAGATCCCAGGCAAGGTCATAGGTGGTTCCGGCAGCCGGAGTGGTCGCCTCTTTAGAGAAAGCCCTGCCCATTATCCGAAAGGGAAATACTTCACTTCCTCTGTCATAGTTTACTCCATATCTCGTATTGTTGGCAAGAGACAAACTGCTGTATCCACCCATTTGGGATAGAGTAGGAGTCATGTACCACCTGATATTTGAATGTACGTTGATGGTCTTGTATATAGGGCTTTCTCCCAACATCAGGATTGTAGGCGTAGCCGTAATATCAGGAGTAGCATATAGCTGAGAATCATATATTTCCTGTACGACGGTTACCTGCAAGGTCAGTCTTCCTGCCGAGATGGTGAGAATTGCCGAACGCTCTGTATTCAGCATATTCTCATCTGCCAGTAATTTGACCAATACAGAGGTCTGGCTGGTGTCATTGGTCTTATCCGTAGAGAGCCAGGTGCAGGGAGTCACACCATCCGGATCGGTGACCGCGTCTAACGTCCAGCCGTATTTGTAATCCGATAGTACGTACAGATTATTCAGGTAGGAATTCAGGGTCTGCTGGTTGGGTGGAATACGCAGAGTGAGTTCATTGACCCCCAGCATATACGTGTTGGTATAGTCGATGTAGTTGATATCTCCGTCTTCATAGACCTTCATTTCGTAAACGATACCGATAGGATCGGAATGGATAGCTTCGTTCGGATTGGGATATCCTTTTGAATTTACCGCTATAATATTGAACGTATAATAATGATTGCGTAGTACATCCGGATAGCTAAATGATCCGTCTGACTCCTCTTCGATAAAGTCGAGGCGGTAATAAGTTGGAGTTCCATCCACCGGAGATCCTCCTCCTTCGATATAGATGGCTTCGAGGATCAGGAACATCCTGTTTGCATCTGTCTGTCCGGCATTTCTTGCCTCGCTGACGTATATCTCTTTGACAAAACCAAGATCCGGTGTCGCATGCTGATATTGTACCGTGTTTTTTGCAGAAGAAGATACAAGGGTAGGGGTATGAGCTGTATATCCGGATACATTGGCAGAGAGATTTCCCGCATCCGGAGCTATTCTGCCATATTGCTGATTGTTGCAGACGGATACGGATTTGATATAAAATGTATGGGAGAGCCCGGCAGGTACGGAAGAATTGTCAAAGTTTACCCCTATATCCAAACGTGCCACCGACCGGAGCATATAGACCGTACCGATGTGTTGGTTGTAGAGGTCTTCGGTCACCACAATAGGAGTGGTATATTCTCCCCACATGGGCAGATAACGCATGGTTGCAGATTCTGTCGTCCATCTCTTACTCTCGAAAGTAAGGGCTTGCAGCAAATCTTGTTTCGTGGTGGTTTCCGGAGCGAATCCACTGATCACACTCTCCACCTCATCGCGTGCATTGGCAATGAAAACAAATGTATAAGACTCGCCCGATTCACTGACCCGCAGCTGCACCGAGAACTTTCCGTCAGAAGCATCTACCTCCGTACCATTCGAACGGTATGCATACGTGCCGTCCTGATGGAATGCGAAAAGGTCAACGGTTTTGATCGTATTTTCGTCATTTGCGGTCATCGCGCGGGTACTGGCAGACATGCCGGGGATACGGAGCTCGAAAGTGACATACGGATCTCCGTAACCAATGGGAGAGGGCACGTTCTCTTCGCTCACACATCCTCCATGCAGAAGTGTAACCAGAATTATCTGTATTATATATGTTATATTTTTCATCATATATCCCATTCCGGGTCATCGTCTTTGCTGTCATAATAACCGGATGCATCTTTCACACAACGGGCATACTTCGAATTTGTCTTATAGGTGGCATTGAATATTTGCCGCGCAGGGTTGTCCGGATCGTCCTGTAACGAGACGGTGGTAAAGTGAGCCTGGTTGGTAGTAGTCGGATGTTCCATAGATACCCATACATCTCTTCCTATATGCTCATCAAACCAGAAGATCCGGGTTCCGGTATAACCTGCGCTACCCCCTGTTACGCTTGCTTTCAGAATGGTCCAGCCATCTTGGTTATTCTCGGGAATGCTGGTATCCCAGGGTTGCGGATGAGGGTAATAATCGGGAGAAGAAGGGTTGTACCTGTTTCCCCACCAGATGATATACCCACTGGGCAGAAACCATTCGCCTCTGTCCGAGCCATTGGCCTTCTCTGTATAATTGAGACATCCTGTCGGTAGCATCTTATTCCTGTCGATGCATGTTGTATACCAATAATTCTGGTTAGGAAAATAACGTGTACCAGGATCGCCTGCTGTCTGTTCCCAGGTATTATAACTCGTATAAAGCGAGGAACTGTTATAACTGGTAGAAATACCCATAGCTTCTGCCCACGTCATCGGACCGATATCTTCCATTGCTATAAATACTTCACCATACACCCATTTATGATGATAGTTGCCGTATGCTTGTTTGGCTACTGTCGCTCCACCAAAATCCGGACTCTCTATGACAGAATAATTTTCCTTCACCTCTTGTCCTTTTAGCTTACCATACAGCTTTATTACCTCTGCAGGTCCGTAAATACCACCTCCTAATTCAGACCCATAATTAAGTATCTCCACACTGCCTTTATAATGATCGATGTAGTCATTTTCAGTGTGTGTATATTCCATCATACACACGCCTCCTCTGCGTGTAGCACTAAATCTTGAATTCTCTGAATAGCCCGCACTGAAACGTGGAGAGTTCCCGGTATTATCCTCTGTAATATTCGTTTTACACCACACGTTGTAAGTAAATCCATCTCCTCGTGCCGGTATGATCACAGAAGGATCCATGTCACTCCAGAAGTAATACCATGCTACATAATCTTCAATGTGCACCACATTCGTCAGGTTTCCGGCAGAAATGTGAATGTAAGTATGCACAGTCTCATTTCCTTCAACGTTGACGTTATTTATTACTGATGAAGAGCTAAAGGTTACTCCTTCTAACATTCCGGACGTCAATTCTCCAAGATCTACATAAGTACCATTATACCAGTCCGGAGGATTCCATCCGGCATCCGGATCGGTAGGTGAACTACTGATTTTGGATTTCAATCCGTCCGGATGATTGGTCCTTACATCTCCTCCCATCATTCCATAAAAATTGTAACTCTTTACTGCCCAGTTTTTATCGAAATAAATATATGTTTCAGGAATATACAGGTAATACTGAAACAGTTCCAGATCCGTGGCATACCCCTTTTCCCAGACGGTGATCTCGGCGGTGAATCCGGCATAGATATAGTCCCGTGCCTCTTCCGGTGTCTCAAATCCTTCCCCTTCGATCTGCGTGATGGTAAACACATAATGATGGTTGCGCAAAATATCCAGATAGGTCTTGTTGCTGCCTGAGG
>DALZBD010000369.1:0-4446 GCA_031977515.1 Bacteroides sp.
GCACATCCCGAGCAGGAAACAGTCCGGTTTATCCGCGAATGGCACGAAGAAAAATAAGAGAGAATCAAAACCCTATAGAGAATGGACAAACTTACAATCGCAGGCAGGGAATTCACCTCCCGCCTGTTTCTGGGAACGGGAAAATTCAGTTCCAACCAACTGATGAAAGAAGCCATCATCGTCTCCCGCACCGAAATGGTAACGGTAGCCATGAAACGTATTGATACAGACAATCCCGAGGATGATATGCTCCAGCACATCACCGCACCGGATATTCAGTTACTCCCCAATACCTCGGGGGTACGTACTGCCCAGGAAGCGGTCTTCGCTGCCCAGCTGGCTCGCGAAGCATTTGAGACCTCCTGGCTGAAACTGGAAATACATCCCGACCCACGCTACCTGCTGCCCGATCCGGTAGAAACCCTGAAAGCGACGGAAGAACTGGCAAGGCTGGGCTTTCATATACTTCCCTACTGTCAGGCCGACCCCGTACTATGCAAACGGTTGGAAGAGGCGGGAGCGGCCGCTGTAATGCCACTGGGTGCCCCCATTGGTTCCAACAAAGGACTACAAACCCGCGACTTCCTGCGCATCATCATCGAACAGTCGCGCGTGCCTGTGGTAGTAGATGCAGGCATCGGCGCTCCCAGTCATGCGGCGGAAGCCATGGAGATGGGTGCGTCGGCCGTACTGGTAAATACAGCCATAGCTATAGCGGGAGATCCGGTACGGATGGCACAGGCTTTCCGGCAAGCGGTAGAGGCCGGACGTACGGCCTATCTGTCGGGACTCGGAGAAGCAGGAATTATGGCTTCGGCAAGTTCGCCGCTGACTTCGTTTCTGGATGAGCCAGCCCCATAGGGGCCGGTACATAGCCGATACAAAAAAATGCAGGATATTGAAGATGCAAACGGAGACGCAAAGTATTGCGTCTCTACAAGTAAACCATAAAACAAATGACATCAGATATGAAAGAGATCACCCGCACTCCGTACCCCAATTCTGAGAAGGTATATATCAACGGTACGCTCTATCCGGAACTCCGCGTAGCCATGCGCAAGGTACACCAGATGCCCACCGTCTCCGTAAAAAACGGAGAAAAAGTAATTCAGGAAAATCAGGATGTATACATCTACGATACCAGTGGACCTTACAGCGACCCGGGTGCACCGATCGACCTGCGGAAAGGCCTGCCCCGCCTGCGGGAAAGCTACATCCGGAACAATGCAGATATCGAATTGCTCCCGGAGATCACCTCTGCATACGGACAGATGCGACGCGACGATACTTCCCTCGACTCCCTGCGGTTTGAGCACATTGCTCTTCCCTACCGGGCACGTGCCGGGAAACAGATCACACAGATGTACTACGCCCGTCAGGGTATCGTGACTCCTGAAATGGAATACGTAGCCATCCGGGAAAACATGAACTGCGAGGCACTGGGTATATCCTCCCACATCACCCCGGAATTTGTACGGGACGAGATCGCAGCCGGAAGGGCGGTACTACCGGCTAATATCAACCATCCGGAAGCTGAGCCGATGATCATCGGACGCAATTTCCTCGTGAAGATCAACACGAATATCGGCAATTCGGCTACCACTTCCGGCATTGAGGAAGAGGTGGAAAAAGCGGTATGGAGCTGTCGGTGGGGAGGAGATACACTGATGGACCTGTCTACCGGTGCCAATATCCATGAGACACGCGAATGGATCATCCGCAACTGCCCCGTACCGGTGGGTACCGTACCTATCTATCAGGCATTGGAAAAGGTAGAGGGCAAGGTAGAAGACCTCACCTGGGAGATCTATCGCGACACGCTGATCGAGCAGTGCGAACAGGGGGTAGATTACTTCACCATCCATGCGGGCATCCGCCTGAAAAACGTGCATCTGGCCGAAAAACGCCTGACCGGAATTGTCTCCCGTGGCGGTAGCATCATGTCCAAATGGTGCCTGGTGCACAACCGGGAGAGTTTCCTGTACGAGCACTTCGACGATATCTGCGACATTCTGGCCAGATACGACGTGGCTGTATCACTGGGCGACGGTCTGCGTCCCGGATCGATCCACGATGCCAACGACGACGCTCAGTTTGCCGAACTGGACACACTGGGCGAACTGGTACAGCGTGCCTGGAACAAGCACGTACAGGCCTTTATCGAAGGTCCGGGACACGTGCCTATGCACAAGATCCGCGAAAATATGGAACGTCAGATCCAGGCCTGTCACGATGCCCCTTTCTACACACTGGGACCTCTGGTTACAGACATTGCCCCGGGCTACGACCACATTACCTCCGCCATCGGTGCGGCACAGATCGGCTGGCTGGGTACAGCCATGCTTTGTTATGTGACCCCCAAAGAACACCTCGGACTGCCGGAGAAAGAAGACGTACGTGTGGGCGTAATCACCTACAAGATCGCCGCTCATGCCGCCGATCTGGCCAAAGGACATCCGGGTGCGCAGGTACGTGACAATGCTCTTTCCAAAGCCAGGTATGAATTTCGCTGGAAAGACCAGTTCAATCTCTCGCTCGATCCGGAGCGGGCACTGGAATACTTCAAAGCGGGCCAGCACGAAGACGGGGAATACTGTACGATGTGCGGTCCCAATTTCTGTGCCATGAAGCTGAGTCGCGACCTGCAGGATTGTGTACAGGAATGAGGGTTCGTCTAACTCTTGTTCAGGCCTCTGAGACGCAAATATGCGTCTCTACATTGTTTGTATTTTCTTTTGAAGATGATACACTTGTAGAGACGCAATACCTTGCGTCTCATTCATTAAAAATATTCTGAACACCATGGGAAAAGATCTCTATATCCACTATCAGGAAAGCTTCCGCAAGCAATTGTCTGGCATGCCCTCCAAAGGGAAGATAGATACTATCATCCGGTTCGTAGCAGACCATCCCGAATCTCTGGATGCGTTGTGTGCACTGATTGATGATCCGGACACCCGGGTAAACTGGCGGGCTGCATGGGCCTGCAAGCACCTGGCTCTGCAGCAGCCGGAGTTGCTCCTACCCTACCGGGAAGAGCTCATCGAAAAGGCCTGCAGGTACAAACAACCGGGTATCCGACGCGAAGTACTTTCCCTGTTGTACAGCCAGCCCGTAGGCGAGCCGTTTCCGGTGCAACTGTTCGATCTTTGCCTGGATTCCATGCTCTCGCCGGATGAGCCGGTAGGTATACAAGCCCTTTGCATCAAAATGGCCTATAAGCTTTGTCTGGCACAACCGGAACTACTACCGGAGTTGGCTCTTTATCTGGAAAATGCCGATTCCGCAATGTACGGGAAAGGCACAGCAACGACTTTGCGAAAGACAAAAGAGGCCATTTCAATCGTAAATCGTAAACGTACCTTAGTGTCAATAATCAATCAAGAGGTCATGACCAAAGGGAATAATCCGTAAATCGTAAATAAAATTATGTTTTCCGATGAATTAGAACAGATCTCCTGGCAACAGACCCCCGAGGAGATCCATGCAAAAACAGAAGCCGATGTACTCCGTGCATTACGACGGGAACACCGGACCGTGGAAGATTTCAAAGCCCTGATCTCCCCGGCAGCGACTCCTTATCTGGAGACTATGGCGGGATTGAGTCAGCGCTATACCCGCGAGCGGTTTGGCAAGACCATCTCTATGTACATCCCGCTCTACCTGACCAATTCCTGCACCAACTCGTGTATCTATTGCGGATTCAATCACCACAATCCGATGGCGCGTACCATCCTCACCGAGGAAGAGATAGAAAACGAATACAAGGCTATCAAAAAATTGGCACCGTTTGACAATCTGTTGCTGGTGACAGGAGAAAATCCGGCCAAAGCGGGAGTAGCCTATCTGGAGCGTGCCCTGCAACTGGCAAAGCCTTATTTTTCCAATCTTCAGATCGAGGTGATGCCACTCAAGACCGAAGAATACCGGCGGTTGGTGGCTGCCGGACTCAACGGAGTGATCTGCTTCCAGGAGACCTACAACCGCGAGCGGTACAACATCTACCATCCGCGGGGCATGAAATCCCGATTCGACTGGCGTGTCAATGGGTTCGACCGTATGGGGCAAGCCGGGGTACACAAGATCGGACTGGGCGTGCTGATCGGACTGGAAGACTGGCGCACGGATGTCACCCTGATGGCGCATCACCTGCGCTACCTGCAGAAGCATTACTGGCAGACGCGCTACAGCGTGAACTTCCCGCGTATGCGCCCCTCTGAGAATGGAGGGTTCCAACCCAATGTCGTGATGAGCGACCGCGAACTGGCACAGTTGACTTTCGCCATGCGCATCTTCGACAGAGATGTGGATATCTCCTTCTCCACCCGGGAAAACGCCCGCATACGCAACCAGATGGCTGCACTGGGTGTCACGACCATGAGTGCGGAGAGCAAGACCGAGCCCGGCGGCTACTACAGCTACCCACAGGCACTGGAGCAGTTTCAC
>DALZBD010000370.1:0-4415 GCA_031977515.1 Bacteroides sp.
TAGATATCTTCATGCATACGAGGAATCTTCCGGATATGATTGCTACGCCATTCATAACCCGTAGGCAAAAGGATGCACGTGATCAGGAGAAAGACCAACATACCTTTTAGCTTTTGGGACGGTTGGGCACTACAGCTCCATGCAATCATCCAGGAGATAAACAGGAGAGTATAGGAGGTCAGGAAAGGACCATAAAAAGAACTGGTTCCGGAATATACAGAAATGATCAGTCCCCAGAAGCCAACCAACACAAATACGATGGAAAGCAGTGTACTCAATAATATCTTATACCCTCGTGTGACGCCGTGTTTTATTCTCCATCTCACGAGTATCGCTCCGATTACCAGGAGTGGAAAAATGATCCATGCGTCTATAAAGAAGAAGGCCATGATGCAACAAAACAAGGCATAGAGGGAGATGATCACTCCGTTTCGGAGTCTTCTTTTCTTATCAGGAATTTGCTGTTTGTCTGTTTCCATGTTGAGAGTAGATGCTGAGTGAGACGATATCAGATAAAAGCCGTTCTGCAATGTATTCTTCGCTCTTTCTTGCGTCTTCTTTTCCGAGACGCAAATATCAAATTCCTGACGCGCTCTTACATAAAGGCTTTTGTCTGTTGTTATCAACAAAATTAGAAATAAATCCTGCAAAACCACTCATACAAACTGTTTTCTTTCATATAATTGGAAGCACAGACAACTCAGGCATCATCCGGACCTTGTTTACTGAATTGTCGGCAAGTCGCATTTCTTAAATGTGTAAATGGCACCGCAAAATGTGTTTTCTTAAAAATATTCTTATACTTTTGTGGATAGGTGAAAACAAAACAATTGTATGAAGCTTCAGACTCCGGTAGAAATCTCTTCTATTCCTGACCTTATCAGTCATCGTGATAAACTCCTTCTTATAGGTTCCTGCTTTGCCGGGAATATAGGTAAGTTGCTGGCAGAGGGTAAATTTGACTGTGACCTCAATCCGATGGGAATACTCTACAATCCGCTTTCCATTGCTCAGGCAGTGCAACAACTCCGTTCGGGCAAAGAATATGTTGCAGAAGATCTGTTCCACTACAGGGAATCCTGGCACAGTTTTATGCATCATAGTTCTTTTTCAGATGAAGATCCCCAAAAGGTATTGGACAAGATCAACGGCCGTATCCGACAAGGAAACAGATCATTGAGAGAAGCTTCCTGGATGATCGTCACTCTGGGCTCTGCGTGGGTCTATGAACATCTGCTCACCGGTGAGGTGGTGGGTAATTGTCACAAGCTGCCGGAGAAGGAATTTCACAGGCGTCGGCTGACAGTCGGCGAGATCACGGAAAGGTTTTCCTCCCTGATCGGCGACCTGCAACTTCTGAATCCCGATATGCGTTTTCTGTTTACTGTCAGTCCCATTCGTCATGTGCGTGACGGATTGGCGGAGAATCAACTCAGCAAATCGACTTTGCTGCTGGCTGTGGATGAACTACGCTATACTTTTCCCGAAAAGGTGTTTTATTTTCCGGCGTATGAGATCATGATGGACGAGCTGCGCGACTATCGGTATTATGCCGACGACATGATCCATCCTTCGTCCCTGGCTGTACGTTATATATGGGAACGCTTTGTCGAAAGCGCTGTCTCTCCCGATGCAAGGAAGGTAATGAAAAGCTGTGAAGAGATCCGGCAAGCACTGGAACATCGTCCTTTCCGGCCGGGATCTGACGAGTATAAGAAATTTTTAAGGAAAATATTGTTAAGAATTGACCAACTTAACGAAGAATATCCGAACTTAGACTTTCAAAAGGAAAAAGAGATATGTCATACACGATTGAATCCATAGCGGAAAAACTGGGGGCACAACGAATGGGAACACATCCGGCGACCATTACGTGGTTGCTCGCCGACAGCCGTTCGTTGAGTTTTCCGGAAGAGACATTGTTTTTCGCACTTGCTACCAAACGCAACGACGGAGCCCGTTATATACCTGACCTGTATACGAGAGGTGTACGCAATTTTGTGATCTCCGAGCAGCATGCTACCTGGCTGGAGGAAGGACTGGAAGGTGACCGGGTATCTTTCGACTATTACGAAGATGGCAATTTCCTCATTGTTCCTCAGCCGTTGAAAGCGTTGCAACGCCTGGCTGAGCTGCATCGCGAGGAGTTTCATATTCCGGTGATCGGTATCACCGGGAGCAATGGAAAGACGATCATCAAGGAGTGGTTGCATCAGTTGCTTAGTCCCGACCGGGCCGTGGTGCGTTCGCCCCGAAGCTACAATTCACAGATCGGGGTAGCCCTTTCGGTATGGCAACTCAACAAAGAGGCCGAACTCGGGATTTTTGAGGCGGGGATCTCCGAAATGGGAGAAATGCGTGCTTTGCAGAATATCATACGTCCTACGATCGGCATCCTGACCAATATGGGAGGAGCGCATCAGGAGAATTTCTTCTCTTTGCAGGAGAAGTGTATGGAGAAACTGACGCTTTTCAAGGATTGCGATGTGGTGATCTACAACGGCGACGACGAACTGATCGCCAACTGCGTCACCAAATCCATGCTCTCCCCCCGCGAGATCGCATGGAGCCGCTACGATATGGACAGACCGCTGTATATCAGTAAGGTAGATAAGAAGGAAGATCATACATTGATCTCCTATCGCTACCTGGCCATGGACAATACATTCCGTATACCTTTTATAGACGATGCTTCGATCGAAAATGCACTGCACTGCCTGGCTGCTTCGCTCTATCTGATGTTGCCCGCGGAGAAGGTGACCGAGCGTATGACATGCCTCGAGCCGATAGCGATGCGATTGGAAGTGAAGCAGGGCAAGCACAACAGCCTGATCATCAACGATAGTTACAACTCCGACCTGGCTTCCTTAGACATTGCGTTGGATTTCCTGGAGCGGCGTGCCATAGATAAAGGACTGAAACGTACACTGATCCTGTCGGATATCCTCGAGACAGGGCATAGCGTGGCGACCCTTTACCGAAAGGTGGCACAGCTGGTGAATTCCCGGGGGATTGAAAAAATTATCGGTGTAGGGCCGGATCTGGTGTCCAGTGCGGCCCGTTTCGATGGTGAGAAATACTTTTACCGGTCTACCGGACGCTTGCTGGAGGCTTTGCGCGACGGTAGCCTGAAGATAGAGAATGAGATTGTCCTGATCAAGGGTGCCCGCCGGTATCGTTTCGACCGCATTACCGAGCTACTGGAAGAGAGGGTGCATGAGACCATCCTCGAGGTGGATCTGGGAGCGATGGTGGAGAATCTCAATCATTTCCGGAGCATGTTGCTTCCGCAGACACGGGTGATGTGTATGGTGAAGGCCTCTGCCTATGGTGCCGGATCGTACGAAATAGCCAAAACCCTTCAGGAGCACCGGGCCGATTTCCTCGCTGTGGCGGTGGCAGATGAAGGGGTGGAGCTGAGAGAAGCCGGGATCACGGGGTCGATCGTCATTATGAACCCGGAACTTTCGGCATTTAAGGCGATGTTCAACCACAAGCTGGAACCGGAGATTTATAATTTTCATCTGCTGGATGCCCTGATCCGCGCCGCGGAAAGGGAAGGGATCACACATTTTCCGGTGCATGTGAAGCTGGATACGGGGATGCACCGGCTGGGATTTGAAGCGGATGAAGTTCCCGAACTGATCCGCAGGCTGAAGGCACAGGACGCGCTGATCGTACGTTCGGTGTTCTCGCACCTGGTGGCCAGTGACGATCCGGGGCTGGATGAATTCACCCGGAAACAGATCCGCTTGTTTGAAGAGGGATCTGCTGCTTTGCAGGAGGCTTTCCCTCATAAAATTATACGTCATATCTGCAATTCGGCAGCGATCGGCCGTTTTCCGGAGGCACAATACGACATGGTGAGGCTGGGTATTGGTCTGTATGGCATCAATCCTGTAGACAACTCCATCATTCACAATGTGAGTACACTGCGGACTACGATCCTGCAGATCAAAGAGGTGGCTGCCGGTGAAACGGTCGGATACAGCCGCAAGGGCATACTGACACGTCCGTCACGTATCGCAGCTCTGCCTATTGGGTATGCCGATGGACTCGAACGACACCTGGGCAATGGCCGTGCCTATTGCATGGTAAACGGTCAGAAGGCTCCGTACGTGGGAAATATCTGTATGGATGTCTGTATGATCGATGTGACCGACATTGATTGCAAAGAGGGTGATCCGGTGATTATCTTTGGAGACGAACTTCCTGTCACGGTATTGGCCGAGGCCATGGATACCATACCTTACGAAGTATTGACGGGTATTTCCGCACGGGTCAAACGGGTGTATTATCAGGAATGATGGGATTTACGATTTACTCCTTCGTCATGACCATTATTTGATGATTACCTATAAATACGTTACGATTCAAATTACATAAAAAGATATTTTCTCTTTGAAAACTCTTTT
>DALZBD010000371.1:0-4396 GCA_031977515.1 Bacteroides sp.
GTAGCGTATGGCATACCCTTTTGCAAAAAAGTCATTTTCAACTAAAATGAAGAAAAACCATATAATTCATCTCCCCAAACTACGAAAATTTCGTTAAAATAGCTGGTCAGTTATTACGATTATTTCGTAATATCCGTTTTTTCTGATATATTGCACCCATAAATTCAGAAACAAACATTTTATGGGAAAGAGGTTTTTTTTAGTGTGGCTGGGTATCATCAGCTTTCAGCTACAGGCACAGACTATTGACTCACAGATCCGGGAAGCAATAGCTATGTATGACTATGAAACAGCCATTAATCTTATAGATGAAGAAGCAGAGCCGGAAGTTCCTCTTCTTTTCCTCAAAGCACGTGCCCTACGAGGTCTCAACCGCTACGGAGAAGCATTACATGTGTTTCAGAGTATCCTTGATGAATATCCGGACAATCAGCAGGCACTGATCGAACAAGCCGAATGCTACAAAAGTGTGGGAAAACAAAAAGAAGCCTGGGCCAATTACAAACAGGTCATAGAGATCAATCCCGAAAATAAATATGCCTGGATACAACTGATCACTTTACTCTCCCAGATGGAGCGCTACCGGACCGCATTGGAGTATAGCCAACAGCTTCTGGAAAAGGACAGCACCAACGTTACGCTCCGTCTACTGGCACAATGTCATGAAGGTCTGGGAGATACGGAATCGGCACAACATTGTTATGAGAAGATCATCGAACGTGATCCGCATGATTATCTCTCTGTGGCACGTCTGGCCAATATCTATATACAACAAGAAGATACAGACCGAGCCATTGAATGTACGGAAGAATACAGTCTGCGGGATACACTGAACATTCATGTCAATCGTCAGAATGCATTGGCCTACTGTCTCTCCAAAGAGTATGAAACAGCTGCCATACGCTACCAGAAGCTCCTCAGCCAGGAAGACAGCACTTTTCACACGTGCTATTATGCCGGAGTCAGTTTTTATGTGGAACAAAAATTCTATGATGCTCATGATGTATTGGAAAAAGCACTTGATTATCAACAGGGCAACGTGAATGTACTTTATTACCTGGGAAAATCCTGTGCTAAAACATCCTGGAAAGAAGATGGAATCAAATACATGCAACAGGCAATCGAATTGAGCATACCCAAAGATGCGACTATGATCCGATTGTATCATGGTCTGGCAGACTGTTACAATATGGCTCGTAAATTTCCGGAGTATATAGATGCCCTGAAACAACAATACGCTTATGACCCAGACAATCATCGTTTGCTTTATCACATTGGTACAGCCTATCAGATGTATCTGAAAGATATCCCAAATGCAACCCGATATCTGGAAAGATTCCTCAAGACAAAAGACCTTCCCAATCGCAGCTACGAATCACAACCGGATCCGGAAGAAGGGGTTACTATGACCATAGAGAATTTCTACAATGCAGCAGAAAGGAGACTGAAAGACCTGAAGAAAGAACAATTCTTCAAAGAAGGGATACCGGAGAAGTCTTCAGAGTGAAAACGTTTGCATAAATATAAGCAACAGCATCTTTCGAAGATACACACAGTTTCTTGAGATTAACCTTATCTTAGTGGCACAAAACATACGTAATCAATATTATGAGAAAGTTATTATCTATCCTGAGTGTATGCTTATTGACACTCTGTGCCTATGCGGCTCCAAATGTAAACAAGATCGACCCTCCCTTCTGGTATGCGGGTATGAAAAGCCCCGAATTGCAACTGATGGTTTATGGCCAGGGAATTGGAGATGCATCCGTGACAGTGGATTATCCGGGAGTCTCCCTAAGCAGTACGGTGAAATTGGAAAGCAAAAACTACCTGATCGTTTACCTGCGTCTCGAAGAAGATGTACAACCGGGTACCATCAAATTGACTTTCAACCAGGACAAAAAGAAACTGGTCAAAGAATATGAACTGAAAGCGCGTGAAAAACAGCCTTGCCAACGCACAGGATTCGATGCTTCGGACGCACTCTACCTATTAATGCCCGACCGCTTTGCCAACGGCAATCCGGACAATGACTATATTCCGGGTATGAAAGAGTATAAAGTAGACCGGGAAGACCCGAATGCCCGTCACGGAGGTGACCTGGCAGGGATCGAGAAAAATCTGAATTACTTCGTGGATCTGGGGATCACCGCTTTGTGGTTTACTCCGGTATTGGAGAATGACATGAGAGGAGGTTCTTACCACGGATATGCAACAACCGATTATTACAAAGTAGATCCACGCTTCGGAACCAACGAAGAATACAAATCACTGATTGCCAAATCTCACAACAGAGGGCTTAAGATCGTGATGGATATGATCTTCAACCACTGTGGTGTAGATCATCCCTGGATCGAAGACATGCCCTCCAAAGATTTCTTCAATTTCCCGGACCATAAAAACAACTTTGTACAGACCTCTTTCAAACTGACTCCGCATGTAGACCCTTATGCATCTAAATATGATTTCGTACAGATGAATGACGGATGGTTTGTAACCACCATGCCCGACCTCAACCAACGCAACCCGCATGTATATCGCTACCTTGTGCAAAACAGTTTATGGTGGATCGAATACAGCGACATCGACGGTATACGTATGGACACCTATCCCTATGCAGACTACGATGCGATGAGCAACTGGATGAAAGAGTTGAACGAAGAATATCCCAACTTCAATGTAGTAGGTGAGATCTGGGTGACCGAACCTGCCTATACTGCATGGTGGCAGAAAGATTCCAAACTCTCTGCTCCCCGCAACAGTAACCTGAAAACAGTGATGGATTTCAGCTTCTTTGATAAGATCAATCAGGGACTTCGGGAAGAGACAGACGGATATTTCAAAGGACTAAATCGTGTTTACAACAACTTCGTATATGATTTTCTTTACGAAGATCCGGAATATGTGCTGACTTTCTTTGAAAACCACGACACGGATCGTTTCCTTTTAGACACACAGAGACTGGATCTGTTGAAACAGGCTGCAACCATTCTGCTGACTACCCGTCGTATACCTCAGTTGTATTACGGTACAGAGATTATGATGAACGGAAATAAACACCGCAGCGATGGTTATGTGCGGAAAGACTTCCCTGGCGGATGGGCTGGTGATGCACAGGATCTGCTGAAAGCAGAAAACCGCACAGGTATTGAAAAAGAGTCCTACGATTTCTTCCGCACCATCCTCAACTGGCGCAAAGGAAACGAAGTGATTGCCAAAGGAAGTATGGTGCAGTTTATGCCGCAGCATGGAGTATATGTTTATGCACGTCAGTACAATGGAAAAACAGTTGTAGTGATGGTGAATGGTAGCGACAGTGCAACCACTCTTCCTCTGAAATACTACACAGAGATCCTGAATGGCTACTCGCAGGGCAAAGACATTCTGAGTGGACGTACAATCACACTGGGTGAAGAGATACAAATGCAGGAACGTGAGTCACTGATACTGGAGTTGAATTAATAAAACTCAATATTCGCACACACAATTTCTCCCCTGGAGTTCCTGATGATGGATTCTCCAGGGGATTTTTAATATATATGCAGGACAACTTTTCCATCTCTTCCAGAAATAGAAAAGTTTTCAACTGAGGCATTCTTATGGAACTGATCTGCTCCAACTATATCCTCACTCTAAAAGAAACTTTCCACTAAAGTGAAAACTTCAGGACGAGACATACTTAGCTTTTTTTGTGTTATTTATCTTCACGCCTTCACCACCTATTCAAGTATCTGATTTTCTAAGAATTACGGTAAAGACGCCCTATTTTTTAGTGCCTTCACCTGATTTCACTGCTTTCACATGCCCCTGTCTCAATAAATATATAAATAACTAATTAACAATAACTTAAAATTAACCATAACAAAACACAAGTGCATTTTATCTATATACACTCTAATTTCATAGAACAAGTCATCCTTTTACACTGTCTTTACCAAACGAGCAGCTGTGTGCCATAGGCATATACAAGGTTTGATTGTTTCATCCCATCCGTTTGCCTGTTTCATCCGACCCATTTGCTTGTGGCAAACGGACCGGAAGCAGACTGCAATTCTACAAATAAAGCCTGCAAATCCTGAAAAGCAGGCTGCAACCGGAAAGGAATTATATGTTTAACTGACACATGCTTTTCTATCCTGACTCATACCGGGAGAGACTCTGGCCCAATGAGTCAGCACCACTCGCCCATTGGACCAGGAAGTGTAAGCCTATGGACGAGTACATCTAAGCCTATGGATGAGGAACACAAGTAAATGGTTCCATCTGATTTCATACCTGCATGAGTACAGATCATCTATCCGTATCGGTCCGGATAAAAACAACTTATCCTGTTTCATTTGCATGTCTTATACTGAAATAGGTTGTCACTGTTTTGTTGCCTAAATTCCTTTATTTT
>DALZBD010000372.1:0-4384 GCA_031977515.1 Bacteroides sp.
CATTATCGTTTGGTTGTTATCCATTTACAAAAAAGAAACAACTCAATCCGGAATTGGTTTATTCTGAAGATTCGCCTTTTTGTCACTTCCCTGCCTCTCCGATATCCAACTTCAGAACCATCTGGTTTCATACCCTTATCAAAAACAACTCATTTTATATTACCTAATTTACATATCATTAGCTATAAATCTGACTTAAATGCCGTATCTTTGCACCCATATTTCAAACCAAAACAGAATCCCGCGTAGTTTCGGACTACCGATTCGCCCTCATAAATAAATGGAATACAGAGTAAATAAATACATCAGCAGCTCAGGCTATTGCTCACGCCGGGAAGCCGACAAACTTATCGAAGACGGACATGTAACGATCGACGGCAGACGTGCAACGATCGGAATGCGCGTATTACCCGGCCAAAAGGTAAAAGTGAATGGAGAACTCATCAAAAATGCCATCGAACCGGTATACATTGCTTTTAATAAACCTGTCGGAGTAGTCAGCACAACAGATCTCCAGGAGAAAGACAATATTGTGGAATACATTAGTCACGAGCAACGTATCTTTCCTATTGGCCGTCTCGACAAAGATTCTCAGGGACTGATCCTGCTGACAAACGATGGCGATATCGTCAATAAAATACTCCGTGTAGGCAACAATCATAAAAAGGAATATATTGTAAGAGTCGACAAACCTGTTACAAAGGAGTTTCTTACCCGTATGGCGCAGGGTGTACCCATCCTGGATCGTGTCACCCGCCGTTGCGAGATCGTAGAAATTAACCCTTATACCTTTCGGATCTCCCTGATCCAGGGCCTCAATCGTCAGATCCGTCGTATGTGCGAATACTTCGACTACGATGTGGTCAAACTTGAGCGTATTCAGATCATGAACATCAAATTGGGCAACCTGGGACAAGGCAACTGGAGAGACCTCACCAAGACCGAACTGGAAGGACTATTTGACCTCCTGGAAGAGTCGAAAGACGTGGCTCAAATGAAAAAGCCGAGCAACAGTAACAAAGCGATGAACCGGGCCTTGCAGGAGTACGACATAAAAACCAATTACCGCAAAGCAAGCAGCGTAGCACAACTGGCGAAGAAATTTGAATCTGATCCCAATGCTCCTAAGAAGCCATTCACGAAGAGACCAATCGCTGAAGATAATACTCAGGAGAAGCCAAAAAGAAAAAAAGCGGCAGGCGGCCCACGGGTAGGAAAGTCAAAAGCCTCCAAAATATCCAAAGGTCCCAAAAGCTATACGAAACCACAACAATCGCCAAAAGCAAAAAAAAGTTCTAAGTCTTAAGTTCGTTTTAAGTTATAAGTTCTAAGTTGTAAGTTCATTGTAAGCTATAACCTACAACTTAGAATTCAGAACTTAAAACTTATAACTTTTTATCCTTCTTCTCTGCCGTCTTTAACCCCCTTTTTGTCCATTTTATAAAAATCACAATACATCTTACTATTCTTTTTCAGATTTTTATCCCTGATAAACGTATGGATTCTCTATTTAAGGAAAGAACATACAGCAGACAAAAGAACATGGAAAGGCTGAAATAGGAAATTGGACATCGTACGGCACTCTACAACCGAAATCAAACTTCAGCCTTCTCTGACTCTTAAGTTCTTTAAAACCATTTCAAACCGTTTTCCGGGGTTCGTTTCTTTTTCAGTAAAAAGAAATGAACGGTGTTCGTTTTTAAATTAAAAATGTAAATTTGCCCAACAATATTGAATACAACTTTATGAGTAATCAAGCAGATAACCCTAATAACAACAAACCCGGAAAACAGGTACAGGATGCACCGCTTATGTCCCGTCGCAAAGCACTGAAACTATTCGGTGCAGGCACAGCAGGAGCCATCGGTGCAGTCTACGGTGTGAATCATTTCCTGTCCGAAGGCCCCATAGACGAAGCAACAGCCATGAGCCGGAACACAAACCCATCGGTCTACACTGATTCTGCCGTCTCCCAACTTCAGAGCAACATCCCTGCCTCAACCAACAATTCAGATATTACACCTATGAAAGTCGTACTTATAAACGGTAGTCCACGTCAAAATGGGAATACATTTATCGCCCTTACCGAAATAGCCAACACCCTCGAAAACGAAGGAGTAAAAGCCACCATTATACAACTTGGTCCCAAACCTGTACAAGGCTGCAACAACTGTCAGGGATGCAGAAACACACAGGTATGTGTGTTCAACGACCCGCTTTATGCCGAGGTAAGAAAAGAAATCGAAGATGCCGACGGACTCATCCTGGGTTCACCAGTCTATTATGCCGGCCCCAACGGTGCATTGTGTGCCCTGATAGACCGTGTCTTCTATTCCGCAGGTGGTTTGTTGAGTCACAAAGTAGGTGCGGCCATAGCCATTTGCCGCCGGGGTGGAGCAAGTGCGACACTCGACCGGCTCAACAAATATTTCAGCATCACAAATATGAATATCGTCGGCTCGCAATACTGGAATATGGCACACGGTCTTACCCCGGGAGAAGTGCGGGAAGACGGCGAAGGAATGCAGATCATGCGTACCCTCGGACGAAATATGGCCTGGACCATCCGCAACACCCGCATGGCGCAACAAGTCACCCCACAACCCGAAAAACGAATCGTAACTAATTTTATACGATAACTGATATATAAAATATCCGGGACAACAGACACCGTAAAGTCTGCTTCTGGCTCACGTACTGACTAACTGATTAAAAAAATAATTTATGTTACGAAAACTCAGGATTGCTTTTGCCGCAATCTGCTTCACACTGGTAACTTTGCTGTTCCTCGACTTCACAGGAACCCTGCACCACTGGTTTGGCTGGCTGGCAAACATACAATTCTTCCCCGCACTGCTCGCCCTCAACGCAGGCGTAGTCATTGCACTCATTGTACTTACACTCTTATTCGGACGTATCTACTGCTCCGTGATCTGCCCCCTTGGCGTATTTCAGGACGGCATATCGTGGACAGCAGGAAAGCTTAGAAAGAAAAACCGCTTCCGCTACTCGCCCGCCCTCAATGGACTGCGTTACGGCGTATTGGCACTTTTCATCTTTGCCCTGCTCGCAGGCGGACTGATAGGAACTTCCATGCTTGTATCGCTGCTGGAGCCTTATAGTGCTTACGGACGCATCGCTTCCAACCTGCTGGCTCCTCTCTATCAATGGGGCAACAACGCATTTGCCTATTTTGCCGAGCGGGCCGACAGCTACGCTTTCTATTCGGTAGACGTGTGGATAAGAAGCATCACCACCTTTGTGATCGCCACTGTCACCCTTGTCGTTGTTGTCGTACTCTCCTGGAGGAGTGGTCGTACCTATTGCAACACTATCTGTCCGGTAGGTACTATTCTGGGTTTCCTGTCACGCTTTTCGCTCTGGAAACCTGTATTCGACAATGAAAAATGCAATCGCTGCGGACGCTGCGCGCGCAATTGCAAAGCTTCTTGTATCGACTCCAAAAATCGCACCATCGACTACAGCCGTTGCGTCACCTGCATGAATTGTATCAACACATGCGACAAAGATGCCATACATTATAGACTTGTACGCAAACAGCCACTATCTGCACAGCAGGCCACTCCCGTTCCTGCTACCGAAACAGGTAAAGTTTCCGCTACCGGGATCAAGTCCCCTGAGACCCACTCCGCACCCCCTATAACAAACACTCACTCTGCCGACAGCAAGATACAGGGAGACAACTCACGTCGCAGTTTCCTCTCCGTAACCGCTCTGTTCGCCGTCACTACAGCCATAAAAGCACAAGAGAAGAAAGTAGACGGGGGATTGGCAGTCATCCAACAGAAAAAAATACCTACACGCGCACAGTACATCACCCCTCCCGGGTCGAAAAGCATACGCAACCTCAACAGACGTTGCACTGCTTGCCAACTCTGTGTATCGGTGTGTCCCAATCAGGTATTGCAACCATCGGGCGATCTCACCCGGTTGATGCAACCCGAAATGACTTACCAGCGTGGATTCTGTCGCCCCGAGTGCAACCGTTGTTCAGAAGTATGCCCCGCAGGAGCCATTCAGAAGTTGGATCTGGCAGAAAAATCATCCACACAGATCGGGCGTGCCGTATGGATCAAAGAAAACTGTATCGCCAACAACGAAGATGTGCGCTGTCGCAGTTGTGCCCGCCACTGTCCCGCAGGAGCCATACAGATGGTACCTAAATCCGCCGACGATCCTGAGTCTACCCCGATTCCCGTTGTCAATACCGAACGTTGCATCGGTTGTGGAGCCTGCGAACACTACTGTCCGGCACGTCCGTTCAGCGCCATTTATGTAGAAGGCAACACCCAGCACTGAATCATTTGATCACCTCGCAAAACGGAAACATCATGGATAATAACAATAAAAAAGAGAATAAAAA
>DALZBD010000373.1:0-4380 GCA_031977515.1 Bacteroides sp.
AGGTGAATTCTCATCGTAATATTCCGGATGTTTTTCTTCAAGATCCTGCAACTCCCTGAGTTTATCGTCAAATTCCTTATCGGAAATAGTGGGTTGGCTTAATACGTAATAGTTATAGTTGTGACGATGCAATTCTTCCCGCAGCGCCTCTATTGTCTCTTTTGCAGTCATAGATATTTGATTGTTTCACGCAAAAATAACAGTTTCTCTTTGAATATTCGTACTTTTGCCGAAAATTAAAACAGAGTATGCGCATTGACATAATTACGGTGTTGCCGGAGATGATCGAGGGATTTTTTAATTGTTCGATCATGAAGCGGGCACAGAACAAAGGACTGGCAGAAATACACCTTCACAACCTGCGGGATTATACGGAAGACAAGTATCGCCGGGTAGATGATTATCCTTTCGGCGGGTTTGCGGGTATGGTGATGAAAATAGAACCGATCGATCGTTGCATCAGTAAGCTGAAAGCCGAACGTGAGTACGATGAGGTGATATTTACAACTCCTGACGGAGAGCAGTTTGACCAGAAAATGGCCAATTCCCTTTCTCTGTCGGGCAACCTGATCCTGCTTTGCGGACATTTCAAAGGGATTGATTATCGCATCCGGGAACATCTGATCACCAAAGAGATCAGCATTGGCGATTATGTGTTGACGGGTGGTGAACTGGCGGCCGCGGTTATTGCAGATTCTATTGTGCGTATCATTCCCGGAGTGATCTCGGACGAACAATCTGCACTTTCCGACTCTTTCCAGGATAATCTGCTGGCTGCTCCTGTATATACGCGACCTGCGGAATACAATGGATGGAGAGTACCTGATATTCTGCTTTCGGGACATGAAGCGAAAATCAAAGAATGGGAACTTCAGCAATCGTTGGAAAGAACCCGTACACTGAGACCGGATCTGCTCGATGAGTAGTTTGTATACACCTGCAATATTTTTTACTTATACAGCTTTTCCGAATACGATCAGATTTCAGGGCTACTGAAATTTTCTTCTCTATAAAAACTTTCCGGATCTTAAAATTACAGATCATAAAAAAGCATCCTTCGGAAGTGAGGATGCTTTTTCTTTTCTACATAGCTTTGTGACACTTTTTATCCAAAACCTATGCGAAGGGTTGTTGTCTGTTTACTGACCTACCTCAAGAGCACCGATAATTTCGGTTGCTGATCTGTATCCGTGTCGATCCAGGTAATTATTTATACCATCTATAACTTTGATGGTAACGGTCGGATCCACGAAGTTTGCAGTGCCGATCTGTATAGCGGATGCACCTGCCAACATGAATTCTACCGCGTCTTGCCAGGTCATGATGCCTCCCAATCCTATGACAGGAATTTTTACCTTTTGAGCTACCTGCCATACCATTCGTAAAGCCACCGGTTTGACGGCCGGTCCCGAGAGTCCCCCGGTGACGGTAGAGAGGATCGGACGCCTTTTCTCCGCGTCAATGGCCATTCCCAGCATTGTATTGATTAATGATACACTATCTGCTCCACTTTCTTCGGCTGCAAGGGCTATTTCAGTGATGTCGGTTACGTTGGGAGACAACTTCACGATAAGTGTCTTTTTGTAAACTGAACGCACTGCTTTGATTACTTCCGATGCTCCTTTTGCTGTCACGCCAAAAGCCATACCTCCACACTTTACATTGGGGCAGGATATGTTCAGCTCTATAGCAGGAATTTTGACAAGTTCATTGATCGCTGCAGCTGTTTCCACATAGTCTTCAATAGTAGATCCTGAGACGTTCACAATCATATGGGTGTCTACCTCCTTTATACGGGGATAAATGTGATCTGTGAAGTATTTCACTCCTTTATTCTGTAGTCCAACAGCGTTCAGCATACCTGAGGGAGTTTCCGCCATGCGGGGATAGGGATTTCCTTCACGGTTGTGAAGGGTAGTTCCCTTTACAAGTATACCACCTATTCGCGAAATATCGATGAAATCGGCGTATTCTTCACCATATCCGAAAGTACCGGAGGCGGTCATTACCGGATTTTTGAGTTCCAATTCACCGATGTTTACATTTAAATTTGCCATAATAAGTCATTTATATTAAAAACCGGACCCTCTTTACATACACACAAATGTCCTTCTTTCGTATTCTCCACACAACACAGACAGGCACCTATGCCACACGCCATCTTATTTTCCAGAGAGACTTCACAAGCTATATTATTACTTTTGGCATAAGCAGCTACTGCTATCATCATGGGCTTGGGACCACATGTGTATATACGATCGAAGTGTGTACTACTGAGTATAGAATGGTGAATCACATATCCTTTTTCTCCATGGCTTGCATCTTCGGTGGTAGTATATACATCTCCCAGCGTTTCACAAAGTTCTCTCTGTAGCAGGTCACGCTGCGAACGGGCACCCAGAAGAAAGCTTGGTTTAAAGCCTTTTTCAAGCAACTCTTTGCCCAGGAATACCATAGGTGCTATGCCTACACCGCCACCTACCAGAAGCACTTTCTCAGATGGATCCTGAGGCAGTTGGAAGCTATTTCCTAAAGGCAGTATCACATTCAGTGTCTCACCCGGGCAGATAGTAGCCAGTTTACGGGTTCCATCGCCTACGATCTGTATCAGGAACCATACTTCGTTGCGTTGTTTGTCTACATAGTTAATAGAGATGGGACGCCTCAGGAAGGTCGTGGATGAGCCGTCTACCCGGATTTCTGCGAATTGTCCGGGCCTCATTTCGGGCAACGTCTGAGTAGAAGTAAGCTTCAGCAATACATATTGCTCGCTTATTTTCAGATTCTCGGTCACCGTCAGATCTAAAATAAATTTCTTCATGTATATGGGACAAGAGTAAGTTGATATTCTATGCAAAGATAACACATATATTATTATGCTTTGCTAATTTGGTGGGTGATCCTGACAGTTACTCAGGTGATTCGAGGGATTCATAGCTGTTTACCTCTGATTTCAGCCGTTTTTCTGTGTGTCTGTACTCCTTCCATGGAAATAAGGTTATAAAAGCCCTGAGAAGCTATATATGGCTTCTCAGTATATGCAGGTAATAAAGACAGATCGGTGAGATCCGGAGTTGAAGTTGATCTGAATATCTGTACTGTGAAAAAATAACCTCAATTTTCCGGTTTAAATGTTTCGTACGTATTATCATCAAAGAAAATTCTTATTTCAGTAATTTTCCGGGAAGGCTTTTCTATATACTTAATTTCCTGTCTTACAATTTCTTTAGACTCAGACAAGGGTGGTTCTAACGCGTTTTCCCTGCGATATTTCGATTCATTTGCAATCCCCACCGGATTTATGGCATTCTCGTCGAATAAAGAAGGCAGTTTTTCGGTTGCCGGAGAAAGAGTTTCGTCTGTCATAGCCCCTTTGCCATAAAGTAGCCAATCCAGATGGATATGGCTGTAACGTTGATGAACCTTCATGATTACATCCAGACTGGGCTTGTTTCTGCCATTTATAATGTGTGACAGAGTGGATTGCTGTATTCCGATGCTTTCTGCAAAAGCTCCGGAAGTAAGATGTACACTCTCCATGATCATCTGAAGACGGTCTTTTATCTCCTCTTTTGTTGCCATAGGTATGTCTTTAGAAAAGTGATTTACAAACGTAAACTGAATTTTAAACCAAATACAAAAGTAAAAGCTGTATTTACAAAAGCAAATATACAAATATAAATTGAATAATATCACAAATATATAGATATTTTGCCTGTATGCATAAATAGTGAATATAATTAAAATTTAGCTTCTCGATTAAATTTAATTAAATCTTTAAATTTTTACTATATTTTACTGATAAATAGTTATTTATATTGGTTTTTCTTCGTAAAAAAGGCCTTTTTTACAGATGTTTTCTGTCAGATGCATATATATCTAAATATATTATGAATATAATAGGTGTTATTAATTGTGATTTTTAGATAGTTATGTGCATATATAGAACCTTTTATTTAGGTAATCTTCACAAAGATAGTTGGCAAGCCAGAGAGGTCCTTCTTTATTATTCCAAACATATAAAAAGCTTCTGTTGTATGTTTGTGAAACAAATAATGTGTTTTTATGAATGTGAATTCAAATTATTTTTCACTGATGTAAATAAGAAGAAGTTATTCGTCCAACGTTCTCTTCTGTGTTTCACGTATGATTTGTTTGATAGGATAGAATCCATCGTGCAATAGCAGTAATTTTACTTTTTCTATTTGCCTGAAACACCAAATTTTTGCGATATTTACGTACAAATCTCCGATAAAAAAGAAATATTCGATTGTAGAGGCCTTATTTTTGATCTATATTTTTGATTATAAGCGATTTATGTCTATATTTAGCTTATTTGAATAATTCTCTTCCAGAAAATCCAAGCGGTTTTTCCTTATT
>DALZBD010000374.1:0-4371 GCA_031977515.1 Bacteroides sp.
TTGTGTTTTCTTTTGAAGGTGATACACTTGTAGAGACGCAATACTTTGCGTCTCAAAAATGCGTCTCAAAAACGTCTCTCAGATAATTGCGTCTCAGAAAAAAGGAATAAACATTCCCAAAGAACCCTGGTATATTTCTATGGAAAATTGAAACGTACTCTTACTATTTCGGAGAATGTTATTAATTTTGCCGTCATGAAGACCAACTTTATTGAAGAACTCAACGAAAGTCAGCGCCAGGCCGTACTTTACAACGACGGACCCTCTCTGGTAATAGCCGGAGCCGGTTCGGGAAAGACGCGTGTGCTGACCTATAAAATCGCTTACCTGTTGGAAAGCGGATATGATCCCTGGAATATACTCGCACTTACATTTACGAATAAAGCCGCCCGGGAAATGAAAGAACGCATCGGACAGGTAGTGGGACAGAAGCGGGCGCGCCTGCTCTGGATGGGCACGTTCCACTCCGTCTTTTCGCGTATCCTGCGCAGCGAAGCAGCTAAACTGGGCTTTCCTTCGCATTTCACCATCTACGACACCTCAGACAGTCGCAGCCTGTTGCGGAGCATCATCAAGGAGATGGGGCTCGATGAGAAAATATACCGTCCAGGCAATGTGCAATCACGCATTTCCAACGCGAAGAACCACTTGGTGACTCCGTCGGGATATGCAGCCAACAAAGAGGCCTACGAAGGTGATTGCGCGGCGGGTATGTCTGCCATCCGGGAGATCTATAGCCGTTACTGGGAACGTTGCAGGCAGTCGGGAGCGATGGATTTCGATGATCTGCTGATGTATACATACATTCTCTTCCGTGATTTTCCGGAGGTGTTGCAGCGCTACCGCGAGCAGTTTCGTTACATTCTTGTGGATGAGTATCAGGATACCAACTTTGCCCAGCACAGTATCGTGCAACAGCTTAGTCAGGAACACCGTCACATCTGTGTGGTGGGCGACGATGCGCAGAGCATCTATTCGTTCCGCGGAGCGGATATCGACAACATTCTCTCTTTCACACGTACCTACCCGGAGGCGAAGGTTTTCAAGCTGGAGCAGAACTATCGCTCTACCCAGACCATCGTGGGAGCTGCCAACAGCCTGATCGAAAAAAACTCCCGGCAGATACCCAAAGCGGTCTTTTCCGAAAAAGAACGGGGCAAAGCCATTGAGGTGTTTCAGGCCTACAGCGATGTGGAGGAGGCGGATATTGTCACGAATGCTATTGCTTCGATGCGTCGCAACAAAGGATATGAATACTCCGATTTCGTGATCCTCTACCGTACGAATGCCCAGAGCCGTGTGTTTGAAGAGGGGCTGCGCAAGCGAAGCATCCCTTATAAAATATACGGTGGACTCTCTTTCTATCAGCGTAAGGAGATCAAGGATGTAATCTCTTATTTCCGTATGGTAGTCAATCCGTACGACGAAGAGGCTTTCAAACGCATCATCAATTATCCCGCACGCGGTATCGGCGACACAACAGTCGGCAAGATTGCCGCGGCTGCTCATGCTGGTGGTGTCAGTCTCTGGACGGTAGTTTGCGATCCGCTCTCTTTCGGGCTGGATATCAACAAGGGCACTCATGCCAAGTTGCAGGGATTCCGGGATCTTATTGCTTCCTTTATGGAAGATACGGAAACAAAGAATGCGTACGAACTGGGGAGGGAGATCATCCGGCAGTCCGGTATCATGGCAGATGTCTGTCAGGATACCACCCCGGAAAATCTGAGCCGTAAGGAGAATATCGAGGAACTTGCCAACGGGATCAGTGACTTCTGTTCCATGCGCCTCGAAGAGGGAAATACAAATGTATTCCTGATCGATTATCTTTCGGAGATCTCTCTGCTCACCGATCAGGACGAAGACAAAGAGGGAGAAGAACGCAAGGTGTCTTTAATGACCGTACACGCGGCGAAAGGTCTGGAATTTAAAAATGTATTTGTGGTAGGTCTCGAAGATAATCTTTTTCCCAGCGCCAGAGCAAAAGATACACTGCAGGGAATGGAGGAAGAGCGACGTCTTTTCTATGTAGCCATTACACGGGCAGAGGAGAATTGTTTTCTCTCCTATGCCCGCAACCGCTATCGCTACGGGAAAACGGAATTCAGTAGTGTCAGTTGCTTTTTGCAGGATATAGATGAAGGGTATCTCCAACTTCCCGATAAAGACGAATATACGGGCCCTGTGGATCGACAGGCCGAACAATTCCGACAGGAGATGGACGAAGCTTACCGGGAAGTTACAGGTACGCATCCGCCCCGGCAGACGCAGCGCAACTATATCGAAAGACGCAAGCCAACCGCATCTCCTGCTGCTAATTCTCCGGCTTCCCGCAACTTGAAGAGCGTTTCTGCTCTGTCAGGAGGAACAACGGGTACAGCCCTACAGGGTGGATTGCAGGCCGGACAGACCATCGAGCACGAACGCTTCGGCATAGGTGAGGTGGTACGTGTCGAAGGGGCAGGCGACAATGCCAAAGCTACGATCCGCTTCCGCAATGCAGGAGACAAACAACTGTTGCTCCGGTTTGCCCGTTTCAAAGTTTTGGAATGATTTTTTAGACAGAAGAACAAAAGGACATATTCTTTTATTCCTTGAATCGAAGATCGACGTATTCAACTGAGAAGATCAGCGTCAGCTAAAATTAAAACAGACTTTTAGATTCTGAATTTCCTTTTCATTGAATTCTTTTTGCTCTTATGTTCTTCTGTCCGAATATTTATATATAAATTAGTGATATCCATACATCAAGATTCTGTCTATGATCGATTTTGACCGTTTTCCTTCGCCCTGTTACATCCTCGAAGAGGAATTGTTGCGTAAGAATCTCCAACTGATCCGTGAGGTAGCCGACCGGGCAGGTGTGGAGATTATCCTGGCGTTTAAATCATTTGCCATGTGGCGTACATTTCCTATCTTCCGGGAGTACATTGGGCATTCCACCGCCAGTTCGGTCTACGAAGCCCGGCTGGCACTGGAAGAGTTCGGCAGTAAGGCCCATACCTATTCTCCCGCCTATACGGAAGAAGATTTTCCCGAACTGATGCGTTGCAGTACCCACATTACGTTCAATTCCCTGTCGCAATTCCGGCGGTTCTCGCCAATGGCCATACAGTACCCGGAAAAGATCTCCTGCGGACTGCGCATCAATCCCGAATATTCCGAGGTAGAGACTGAGCTTTACAACCCCTGCGCTCCCGGTACACGTTTCGGTATCACCGCCGATCTGTTGCCGGAGCAGCTACCGGAAGGTGTCGAAGGATTTCATTGTCATACCCACTGCGAATCCTCTTCGTACGAATTGGAACGCACGCTGCAGCACATCGAAAAGCGGTTTTCCCCCTGGTTTTCCCAGATCAAATGGCTCAATCTGGGTGGTGGCCACCTGATGACACGCAAGGACTACGATACGGAGCATCTGATCGGACTATTGCAGGGACTTAAAAGCCGTTATCCGCATCTGCACATTATCCTCGAGCCCGGTTCGGCCTTTACGTGGCAGACGGGCGTGCTCAGTTCGGAGATTGTCGATATCGTAGAGAGTCGTGGCATCCGTACCGCTATCCTGAATGTGAGCTTCACCTGTCACATGCCCGATTGTCTGGAGATGCCTTATCAGCCTGCGGTACGTGGGGCACAGATGGGAGAGGAGGGCCCTTACACCTATCGATTGGGAGGCAATTCCTGTCTGAGTGGCGACTATATGGGGATGTGGAGTTTCGATCACGAATTGCAGATCGGCGAGCGCATCGTGTTCGAAGATATGATCCATTACACCATGGTCAAGACAAATATGTTCAACGGTATTCATCATCCTGCCATCGCCATGTGGGGTTGCGACGGAGAAGCCCATATTTTTCGTGAATTTCGTTACGAAGACTACCGCGACCGAATGAGCTGAGAATCACAGTAGTGTATCTCTGACTGCAAAAAAGGTCAAATTTTATTCGAAAAAAACGATTCAAATATTTGGAGTTTTACGGAAAAACCATACCTTTGCAACCGCAATCGCGAAAGTAGCTCAGTTGGTAGAGCATAACCTTGCCAAGGTTAGGGTCGCGGGTTCGAATCCCGTCTTTCGCTCGCTCCATGATTTATTGACAGGCCCAGGTGGCGGAATGGTAGACGCGCTCGTTTCAGGTGCGAGTGTTGAAAGACGTGCAGGTTCGAGTCCTGTTCTGGGCACAAAATCAAAACAAATGATGCGCATTTGTTTGAGGCAATGGAGAGATGGCGGAATTGGTAGACGCGCTACTTTGAGGGGGTAGTGACAGTTATGTCGTGTGAGTTCGAGTCTCATTCTCTTCACCCCGAAAGCAACTGGCGAAAGTAGCTCAGTTGGTAGAGCATAACCTTGCCAAGGTTAGGGTC
>DALZBD010000375.1:0-4369 GCA_031977515.1 Bacteroides sp.
ATAAGACGCAGGGAAAGGCGGAAACGTGGCATGGCTTATTGTTAAAAGGAGTTAATAAGAATCGTTGTAGGTGTTTTTTGGGATTGCTGTTGAAGTATGTGTTTGAATGTTAAGGTAATACACTTGTAGAGACGCAATACTTTGCGTCTCATAAATAAATAAATAAACGAGCAAAATTCGATCTGTTACCAAGTACGATCGCTTTATTGAATGTCATCAGGTTGTTTGGATGGGGTACACACTCCGTAGCCAAAGGTTTTGTTCCTCAACCATTGGACTATTGATAAATCCCCTCCGGGGAATAAGGGGAGGAGATGATATCAGCTCTTATTCAATATTCTATCCAGTACCCAGTTGGTGGCTGTAGCACTTTCACTGTCACTGCTACAGACTCCTTTTCCTTGCAGATGCTCAACGACTGCCTGTATCATGGGTTGCTGGATATGTTCCGGATTGTCTATTATATATTCTTCTATTCCCCCAGGTGTTTCTACAACGATAGGCTCGAAGGAAAAAGTAGAGAAGCTTATTTTACCTGATGTTCCGATCAGTTCGATGCGATCTTCCCGAGCTGTTTCGGGAGCCACGAAACTCCACGAACCACTTCCTGTGAGTCCATCCTCAAACTGGAAACAGGCATTGACGGTATCTTCTACTTCATAAAAACCTCCCCGGTTGCTGCTATAGCCAGATGCTTCGAGTATGTATCCCAGCAGGTCATGAAGGAAATCGAACTGGTGAGGTGCCAGGTCGTAAAACAATCCTCCTCCTGCTACCTCTGCCTGTAGGCGCCAGGGCTGATTGTCTTTGTCTTTATCGCTCTCAGAAGCGGGTTGTATCAGGCGGATCTGTACCTGAATGATCTTACCTATCTTTTTCTCTCCCTGTATCAGTTCTTTGACTTTAAGGAAGTAGGGAAGGTAGCGACGGTAATAGGCCACAAAGCAGGGTACACCCGTCTCGCTGGCTACCCGGTTGATGCGTGCACAATCTTCGTAAGTAGCAGCCAATGGCTTCTCTATATACACCGGCTTACCGGCTTTCATGGCCATAATGGCGTATGTGGCGTGTGAAGAGGGGGGAGTGGCGATATAGATGGCATTCACCTCCGGATCGTCTATCAATTCCTGGGCATCGTCGTACCATCTGGCTATTTCCTTTCGCTGGGCGTATGCTTTTGCTTTCTCTGCGGTACGACACATAACCGCCACTACGTCCGAGCCCTCTACTTTGCGAAAGGCCGGTCCACTTTTATGTTCGGTCACATCTCCGCAACCGATAAATCCCCATTTTATCTCTTTGTCTGACATGTTTGTTTTCAATGATGTTTTGCAAATATAGTGAAAGTCGAGTGTATAGAAACAAACTTGTTTGATTTCTATGCCAAGACGCATCCTATATTCTACAAATATAGTGAAAGCTATTCTTTAGACATAAGAACAAAAGAACATATTTTTATTTTGCAGGTTGTCTTGCGGAGCCGGTATGAGTGTTGATTGGGAAAAATTACATGTTCAACTAACCCATATAAATATTTGTGGTCTGGTATAATAGCTGAATAATAAACCTTCCAGCCAACAGAGAGTCTGAACCTCTATATGTAATATGTGTGTTCTTTTGTTCTTCTGTCTAAAAAAAAGATTTTCAATAAATTTGTCTTATATGTTTTGATAATAACATTTTTTATTTAATTTTGTCGCTCTATCTAAGCCTAAGCCTGTGCATTGTTTTAACCAAAAATCATGCACAAAAAATGAAAAACAAATTTCAAGTTATGACTACCGGAACTCTTTTCCGGTTAATGGTGTTATGCGGCCTTGTGCTTCATTCCTGCGTGAATCAAATCTCCGACGAAGAACCCATAACAAGCGGAGAGATTCCTATTTCTTTATTCACTCATGCTTCCGGCAGTACCGAATTGCCTCAACAGGGATTCCGCGAAGGCGATTCCATTGGTCTGTACGGACTTATCCAGCCCCATACTTTATCCGATGCTCGTTATCTGGAAAATATCAAACTCATTTGTGACGCTTCTCTGAATTTCATTCCGGAAAAAGAGATATTCTTTCCGGATGGCGATGACAAATGCGAACTGATAGGTTATTTCCCTTACAGGGAAGGAGCCATAGAGAGTGGACAAAGCCTGCTGGAAGTGTCTGTGTTGTCTGATCAGCATAGAGAAGAGAGTTTTGTCTCTTCTGACTTCCGTACTGCTCGTACCGGGTATCAGAAGTTCGACGGGTCACAGATTAAGTTTACTTTTCAACATACAGGCTGTTTGTTGAAAGTGAAGATTGTCAATGGCTCGGAAAACTCTACGGATTTGCTTTCAGGTGGAGACATAGAAGCCAGTCTGTATGGCTTTTATAGACAGGCGCTCTACGATCTGGACAAGAACGAATTTTCTGACTGGCAACAACCGGAGGCTATTTCTCTCTTTGGAGAGTGGACAGCCACAGAAGTAGGACAGCAACAGCAGATCAGTGGCAAACAAGCCATTCTCATTCCGCAGCCTTTCCGTAAAGACGATCAGTATCTGTCTCTCCGTATAGATCAGAAAACACATATTTGCCCTTTTCCTGAAAGTCTGAAACTGGAAAGTGGTAAGATCTGTGTATTGACCATCCACTACAAACCGGAGGACAGAGAAATCGGTAATGTGACATGCAATACGGAAGAATGGACAGAGGGTAGTAGTGGGAGTAGTGACACACAGGAGTTGAGGCATCCGATCTATGCGGACGAACTGCCTTTTGACCAGTCGGGAATATGCCGGATATGGTGGCAGGGACATCCGATAGCTGAGGTTTGCAAAGAGTACCTGCGCACCGAACAGGTAGAGGCTACTGCTGTTGTCCTTTATCCGATGACAGAGGGTAAAAGTGATCTGACTAAGGGACAGGTTCTGCATTTATATGGTGTATCACAACCGATTCATGGAGGAATAGTCAATTGGGATCTCTCTTCGAATCAGTGTACGTATACACCGGGAAATCGCCTGCCTATTCCTTATTTTTTCATCGATTACGATGGTAGTATCGTGCTGTCTTCTCCCAAAGATGCACAGCAGGTTGTTGTTGAAAGTCTGTTCCTGACCGACAGCCGATCAGACGAAAGTCTTACTTATCCGGTTGTAAAAATAGGTACGCAGTACTGGATGCAGTCGGACCTGAAGGCTACACGGTATGTGGATGGTGTTCAAATACCTAAAAAAGCAACGCCTTCTACACCGGAGGAGGGTTATATGGCCTCCGGAACTGATTACTTTTACAACGATAAGGCAATTAAGACCGGAAAGCTGTCGCCCGATGGCTGGAAGGTACCGGGAACGAAAGAGTGGAAGTTGTTGTTAGAATATCTGGATTGGGATGCTTCCCTGATGAAAACCGGTCATTGGGAAGATAGGATTTATCCGGCTACCAATCAGACAGGATTCGGCGGACGGGCAGTAGGCTTATTTTTACCTGCTTATTCTTTTCGTAATCAGGTGGTAGGCTATTGGTCTGTAGGTGAATCCGAAGCAGAGATTCCGGAGTTCTCTTATTTCCTGATGCATGACAACAGAAAGGTACAAGAGGGGTTGAACAGATCCGATAAAGCTCTGTCTATTCGTTGTATCCGGGAATAAGACTAATTTTATGACCCACAGTGAATGAACAGGGGCTGTCCGGATTGCATCCGGGCAGCTTTTTTCTATGTATCTGGTTACAGATTCTTTCTATTTGTTATTTGAGATGCATTTTTGTTGTCTGAGACGCAAGGTATTGCGTCTCTACATGTGTATGTTTTCTTTTGAATGTGATTATTTGTGTGGTCTTGCCCGATACAATGATCGGATAGGTATGTATGGGGTATGGTTATTTGTAGAGACGCAATACGTTGCGTCTAAAAAATAAAAATGCAAATACCCCTTTTACTATTACCCGGGTTTTCAGGCAGAAAAACAACTTGTGTTTCATTTGTGTTTGAAAAGGAGTATCTTTGCCTCTGATTAAAAGATGTTCATGGAGAAATTCGAAGTACATATCCTGGGATGCGGGTCGGCTTTGCCTACTACCCGCCATTTCTCGTCGATGCAAATAGTACATTTGCGGGAAAAACTGTTTATGATCGATTGTGGGGAAGGTGCCCAGATCCAGTTGCGTAAAACGCATCTGAAGTTTTCCCGGCTCAACCATATTTTTATTTCTCATCTGCATGGAGATCATTGTTTCGGGCTGCCCGGCCTTATCTCTACCTTTGGATTGCTGAAACGTACGGCCGACCTGCATATCCACTCCCCACAGGGATTGGAAGAACTGTTGTCTCCCTGGCTCGACTACTTTTGCCGGATGATGTCTTACAAAGTGATCTTTCATGTGTTTGATAC
>DALZBD010000376.1:0-4365 GCA_031977515.1 Bacteroides sp.
CACCTCTCCGGGAGCATCCGGGAGGATGTAAAATGTAAAAAAGCTCCTGCATCTTTCGATGCGGGAGCTTTTGATACTACCGCCGGAATCCAGGGACCCGGCAATAGAGAAACAAAAGAAATATCAAAATAAAGTTTAGGTTAAAGGGTATCAGTTTTATTATTTATAAAAATAACCATGGTCATCTATCAAACGCCCTATTCTCTGAGCGTGTAGAAATCTGTATGTATCAGAACCTCTTGGTATACCGGTGACAATAAGGCTGCTTTCCGGTCTTGGTATAATAGTTCTGATGATAGTCCTCCCCTTTCCAGAAAGTGGAAGCGGGTGTCACCTTTGTAGCTACTTTGTAGCCTTTGGCTTTAAGCTGTTCGATCAGATCCCAGGCAACAGTCCGTTGCTCAGGAGTAGTATAGAATATCTCCGAGCGATACTGATTGCCCAGATCAGGGCCTTGTCCGTCTACCTGCTCCGGATCATGGATCTCGAAAAACATCTTTGCCAATGTTTCGTAAGAGACTTTTCCGGGATCGAAAAGAATACGTACAGCTTCCGCATGACCGGTCTTTCCGGTGCTTACCTGTTCGTAAGTCGGATTGGGTACATCTCCGCCGATATATCCCGACTCTACAGAAAGTACTCCGGGGATCTGCTTCATCAGGTGTTCCACTCCCCAGAAACATCCTCCTGCAAAGATCGCAGTCTGATCTTCTTTTCCCTGAGGTACAATGGTATTTTCGACTTCTGCTTCCGTAACGAAATCAAGAGAGATCGAATTGACGCAATGACGGGTATTCTTAGCTGTGAATTTTTCTCCTTCAAATACATGTCCAAGATGCGCACCACAGTTGGCACAGACTATTTCCGTACGGATACCGTCACTGTCCGGAATGCGTTTTACCGATCCGGGGATCTCCTCGTCAAAACTGGGCCATCCACAACCGGAATCGAACTTATCCTCCGAACGAAACAGGGGATTGCCGCAACGTTTGCAGACAAACACGCCTTCTTCGTGGAAGTCGTTATATACTCCGGTAAAGGGACGCTCGGTACCCTTATATATAATCACTCTTTCTTCTTCAGGAGTTAATTCTCTCATCTGTTGTGCTATTATTAAATTAGTAATCCAACAAAACGCAAATATAAATAATAATCTGGCTTTCACTGCTATGGTTTAAAATATAGACATCATATCTTTTTCTAAGAACGTACCTTTACTAACAATTGTTTAAAAGAAAACTGTTAAAATTGCAGGAAAGACAAAAATTTAAGAATCAGAAGTTATCAGAAAAGCAGTTATACCCCCTCTTTGTGCTTTGCATTTAATAGCAATGCCGTTTAAATTACTCTATATGGTAAGCAACTCCATGCCTGTCGAACATCCGCAGGTCTTCTTCAGACAAACCGGTACTTAAGACAGGCACAGCCTGATTGTAATCATTGATATACGTACGGAAAGCCTCTATCCATGCACTGTTTACCAACGATTGATAAGGATCTGTACATACAAATGATGTATAGTAAATTTTCCATAACCCTGCACCTGTATTCTTGAAAATAAAAACGAGACAGCTTACACAAGCCATCTCGTTCCAAACGTTTTTTAAGGAGCTTATAGATTTAAAAGTGTTATTTCTGCCCTGTTTTCCTTTTTTCAAAGGAAGCCATGGGAAACTATGTAAGGAAGAAAACTCCGTCGGCCAAAGAAACGTGCGATTATCTAACCCTACCAGATAGTTTGTCTACCAATTTTTATATTGTATTTACGTTTTTCATTTAACCAGTGTATAAACGTTTTTTTCATAGAGGACAACCTATGAAGTTTCCTCAGCCAACGGAAGTTTTCTATATCGTATTCTATCTTCTTCAGGAGAACTCGTACACCAACATCTTATTGGCCACAAACTGATCGACCATGGATGAGAACTCCTTCATATCTATATCTTTTACAGCCTGATGTGCCGACGCCAAATCTTGTGGAGAAGAAAAAGAATCCATCACTTCTTTCTCTTTCGGACAAATACTGGAAAGAAACTTTCGATTGATGCGGTCCATCACAAAATAAGTATCCTGATCGTTGAGCCGCACACACTCTATATAACTATTCTTCACCAACTTCAATCTCGTCAGATCAATCTCTTTAAGAGTCGTATAAAAAGAGATGATCTCCAGTATTTTCTTGTCATTCACACGCCCTTCTTCCAGCAAATGCTCACGAATGGGCAGAATGTCTTTTTCTGTAAGTACCAATGCCTTATCTATATCCCGCACCAGTCTCTCCAAAGGAAAATATTCATCTTTGATCCCCTCCTGTCGTCCAAAGAAACTGTTGTGATATTGTTCTATCACACTTTCCCGGGTGATCAGTCCCCCATAACCATAATCCCCTGCCAGCACGACCGGCTTTCCATAAAGAACCCCTTTCAGCGCAGTATACTTATTACCTATTACTATATCCGCTGCACGGATCAATACATCTCCGTCTTCATCTTCCGAATGTATGGTGATATGAGAGTCGGTATATCCACCATAATATTCCGGTTCGGAAGTTATTATATCAATCTTACAATCAATCAGCGTATTAAGTATAAACAATGTACGCAGTAAAGTTCGATTGGCTCCCATTCCTACTACCAGACGTACAGGCTTTCGTTGCTTGCGGATACTTCCTTCAATCTTCTGCTCTGGTACTGAGAAAGGAAAACAGATGGGAGTCACGTACCCTCCGGAAAAAGTAATACTGTTTGCTTTGACCAACAATACATGTTCGTATTGTGTAGAGTCCCAGATATACTCTTTCGGATAATCAAGCATCGAGATCGAATAGATCACCGGGGTTTCAGAGCATAACTGCTTCACCCGCTCGTATCCTTTTTTATTAAATGCTATGATGAGATCGTATGAATTCGCTTGTTCCACATTCACATCAGGATCAAAATCGATCTGATAGTTTTCCTGTTGCAATAGCTTGTATAGCCCTTTACACATTTCACGTTGTGCGCAGGTATTTGCATACGTGGAAAACAAAATTCGTTTCATAATGATGATTTTAAGTTACTATTCCCCATACGTAACTTTTTCGGGCAGGAACTATCCTGCACAGCGACATATGTATAGGTCCATTTCATTTTTCATAAAACATCTCATTTCATAGTTAATATTTACATCAATTACTCTCTCATGCATCTGCCCTTTCCATCACGGATAGCAGGCGAGTAGTCTACCTCAACCAGTTCTGTTCAGGTCTCTATTCCAACAGGAATTTTCCGGACAATCGCATGCCATTTTGTCCTTTCAACTCCAATAGATAGATCCCTGACCCACAGTCATTCAGGCTAATGTAAGGAAGTATGGAATCGTATTTCCTCACAGAACAAACTGTATCATCCTCCATTTTATAAATGACCAGAGAACCCCCAGGTAGGTTTTCCGATGACTGTAAATACATAACTTTACGGGTGATCACCACAGAAATGGAAGAACAAGATGGAGATTTTCCTTTTACAGTAGTACCCCAGTCACCGTTCAGACGGATCTGCTGGCTATCATCCAATGACACTACAGGAAATGACATATTCTTTGCTTCTGCAGTACTTCCGGCAAACCACAGAAAAATCTGTATCGCCAGATAATCCATCCGGGTCTTAAAAACCGGTGCAATCGGAGCAAATAAATTGTCTTTCTTCCTACTAATCATATTGTTTTACAGTCATTAAACATTCAAATAAATAATTTTGTTCTCTTACCTTTTGTTTTTATATTTTTACGAAATCCTTTTTTGTCAACTTTTTGATTAACAATTGACAAAGAAATGATTCCTGATTGTATAGTCAGGTTTGTTAAAATAGACATTCCGGAGCAAATTGCTTAAAGGGATATAAGTCCCTATTTCATAGCTTTACGCTATTTACATCCCTTCTCCGCTATTGCGTCCGGAATGCCCGACTACTAAAGAAACCTATCGAAGTAATTATTTAGACTCTTTGTTTCAAAATGTTTCTTATCTGTTGATTTTAATACCATACAGATATGTTTGGGGTTTCTCCTGAATCGACATCTCCCGGATATTTCGTGGAGGTAAATGGGATATTGGCCGAAATCACTGTTTGTATCGCAGACTGCGAACGGCTCCTGATCAACAGTCTTAAAATTAATTTTATATGCATGTGAAATTTGTTTTGTATTTACATTATAATATAATAAGGATATTTTCGATCAAAACTGTATGTATTAAAAATAAGTTCTTTAAAAAAACTATTTTTACTATTTTTCTGTTATTGATTAAGTATAAGTTTTATAAAATTATTAACTCATCAAGATCGTCGGCAAAGTTAATTTCATTTATCCAATCACGGTATAAACAGG
>DALZBD010000377.1:0-4357 GCA_031977515.1 Bacteroides sp.
AACCCGCGCATCCGCCGGATCATCTTCGAGAAGGACTTCAGCGAGGTGACCATCAAAGGACGACAGGCACAGGGAATCACACTGACCAAGCATGATGTGCACAAAATAAGCCTCAAGCAGAAAGGTGGCTCTACGCTGGGTGGACGGAAAGTATGGTTTGACCGGGATGTACTGCGTCTCAACTACGACAGCCGCGGAGAGTTCCTGGGCGAGTTCCAGAGCGATGAGTCGATCTTAGTGATCCTGAACAACGGAGAGTTTTACCTGACCAACTTCGATGTGAGCAACCATTACGATCCGAACATCAGCATCATCGAGAAGTTTGACCCGAATAAGGTATGGACGGCTGTCTTGTATGATGCCGATCAGAAAAACTTTCCCTACCTGAAACGGTTCTGCTTCGAAGCAACGAATAAGAAACAGAACTATCTCGGTGAGAACAAGAACAACAAACTGATCCTGCTTACTGATGAAGCCTATCCCCGCTTTGAGGTGACCTTCGGTGGAAACGACAGTTTCCGCGAGGCACTGATCGTGGACGCGGAAGAGTTTATCGCCGTGAAAGGATTCAAAGCCAAAGGCAAGCGTCTCACGACGTATACAGTGGGCACGATCAATGAACTGGAGCCTACCCGCTTCCCCGAACCGGAAACGGAAGAACGGGAGACACCGGAGGAAGAACCGGAAATACTGGATCCGGATCACGGAAAGAGCGAAGGGGATATCATTGATGAGATCACCGGACAAATGAAGCTATTCTGATCTCGATCAGAATAGCTATTTATGGATGTACGATTATTCCCTTCGGCCATGATCATTATCTGATGGTCAACACAAGGGAACGTTGGACGATGTCTGATTATCACCTTCGGTCATGACCATTATCTGATGGTCAACATCAGGGAACGTTAAAGTTACATTGTAAACATAGTATAACAGGAATATCGCTTACAATGTATCTGTAGTCCTGAAGGGGCGTTACAACCTAGCCCAGGGTAAGGAAAGCCGAAGAGAAACGGAGGCTGACGCCACCCTGAGTTTAAATAAGAGTGAGAAAAGTTAGTGCTGAAAGTACGACACAGATTATATGCGCAACTTCCTTTGTGTCGTACTTTCAGTACTAACTGGTATATATGCTACGTAAACCCAGGGTGGCGTTTGTTTCGCCTTCGCTACCGCTACGGCTGCACTGCACTTACCCTGGGCTAAGTTGTAACGCCTCTTCAAGGCTACAGATACATTGTGTTATGTTTACCTATGTATACAAGATGTTTTCGATGACACAAGATGTTTTCGATGACACAAGATGTTTTCGATGACACAAGGTGTTTTCAATAATACAAGGTGTTTTCAATCGTAAATTGGTAAATCGTAAATTACTAAAACCTTCATATGAAATACAAAGTAACGGGTTTGCTTTTGTGGATAGGGGTATGGATCTCCACTCTCGCCGCTCAGGCAGAAAATTCTGTGGAGTCGCGGGCAGATACTGTCAGAGCCTCTCAGTCAGACACATTCAGTATTGCACCGAGCGATACTGTACATATATATACTACGTCCATGGGAATGGATCCGTCTATGGTCGTTGGACGATCTCCGGATATGGGCCCGGGATATCTGCCTGATTCATCCTTCCTGTCCGAATCCGCCCGCTATATGACCCGTGCCACTATGTACGGTGTAGGGTATGCCAGTGTGTTCGATACGTATCTTTCTCCCCAGGAGTACAAAGGTATCGAATTCCGTATCTCCCGGGAGACGATGTATATGACGAAGTTGTTCGACGGGAATGTATCGGCACAGAACTTCTTCCAGGCCAATCTCTCTTATACCGAAAACCGGGTAGGCAACAATAACTCTTTCGCCAGCTTAGTCAACTGGACCTACGGACTGCATTATCAGTTCCAGATCACAGACAACTTCAAGCTACTGGCTGGAGGATTGGGCGATCTGAACGGAGGATTTGTCTACAACCTGCGCAACGGGAATAACCCTGCCAACGCCCGTGCCTACATCAACCTCACCGCTTCGGGGATGGCTATATGGAAACTGCGTATCCGCAACAACTACCCCATTACCCTGCGCTATCAGATGAACCTGCCTTTTATGGGGGTGATGTTCTCTCCGGAATACGATCAGTCTTATTACGAGATATTCACGCTGGGAGAGCACAGCAAGGTGGTGCGGTTTACTTCGTTGCACAACCAGCCCTCTATCCGCCATACGTTCAGTGCCGATGTGCCTGTGGGAAGCGTGAAGATGCGTTTCAGCTACCTGTGGGATGCACAGCAATACAACGTCAACAAGATACGTACACATTCCTATAGCCATGTATTTATGGTGGGGTTCGTAAAGGAGTTGTACCGGCTTCGCCACCGGGATATTCAGCGGGTACCAACCGAATACCGTGCCTATTGATAAACTAAGGATAATATGATGATGAAATCTACCTATATATATATAGCCGGTGTCCTGTTGCTGCTGTTGACGGTGACAGGATGTATCCGGGAAGACAAATTTGAGAACAACCCGCAAGGCAATTTCGACGCGTTGTGGCAAATGATAGATGAGAAGTATTGCTTTCTGGATTACAAAGAGATCGACTGGGACGCGATATATACGCAATACAAAAAACGCATCACTTCCGACATGAGCCGCGAAGGGTTGTTTGAAGTATTGGGAGAGATGCTGGCCGAACTACAGGATGGGCATGTTAACCTCTACTCCGCTTTCAATGTGGCCCGCTACTGGAACTGGTATGAGGATTACCCGCGCAACTTCAACGAAACGATCCAGGAAAGAAACTACCTTGGAACGGATTACCGCATCGGATCGGGCATCAAATACACCATCCTCGAAGACAATATCGCCTATCTCTATTACGGAAGTTTTTCCAGTGGCATCGGTGAAGGAAACCTCGATGAAATCCTGCAATATGTAGCGATCTGCAACGGAATGATCATTGATGTGCGCAACAACGGCGGCGGCATGCTGACCAACTCTGAAAAAATAGCTGCCCGGTTTGTCAACGACAAGATACTCTCCGGCTACATCATGCACAAGACTGGAAAGGGGCATAGTGATTTTTCCGACCCCACACCGATCTACCTCTCTCCTTCCAACAGCATCCGCTGGCAGAAACCGGTAGTGATACTGACCAACCGCCACGCCTACAGTGCCACCAATGATTTTGTAAGTACTATGAAAACCATCGGCAAACATACCGGACTGGTGACGATCATTGGCGACCGTACGGGAGGAGGCTCGGGACTGCCTTTCAGTTCGGAACTGCCCAACGGATGGGGCGTACGCTTCTCGGCCAGTCCGCAACTGGACGACGAAAAGAATCATACCGAGTTCGGTATCGATCCGGATATCAAGGTAGATATGGATCCGGAGAAAGAAAAAGACGGAATAGATACCATCATCGAAACGGCCCGGGAGTTCCTGAAACAATAAATTCCGACCGGATTGCTTGCGCAACCAAAATACTTGCTTATCTTTGCATCGCAATTCCAATAAGGAAGCAGCCTGCGGCTGTGGCGTAATTGGTAGCCGCGCCAGACTTAGGATCTGGTGTCGAGAGACGTGGGGGTTCGAGTCCCTTCAGCCGCACCCAAAGCGACAAATGGAAGACTTCTTCTTTTTGTCGCTTTTTTCATTCTTGTAACTTGTTATCTCTGTGCCGATTACATGAAAGAAAGGGTTATGCTTTGGAGTTCGATAATCCTTAATTTTTTGGTCATAGAAAACTCCCTCAGGAAACACCAAATTCTGCAATATTCCCCTTTTGGTGATATCAAGTTCTCTCCATAAACCACCTAATTTACAGGATATTGGGAGTGCATAATCTATATACGGTTCATAGTTCGATAAATTTGTTTCAGTAAGTTCAAGTTTTTGCTTTAAATCATTCAACTGTGGTTCATATTCATTGCGAACGGCTTCATATATATCTTTTCTATTTCCCCACATCCAAACTTTACCTGGGCTGTTTGTAATTTATTCTCAATCTCAGTTATTCTTGTCTTAAACTGTTTCTGTTGACTTATCGCAAGCTGATTCCACTCATAAAACAAATCCTTATTCATACATAAAAGAGTGGGCTTAAACTCGTTAGGAATACTATACGAGCGCAACAAAGTAGAATATTGATTATGCAACATTTCACCGGAGTAATTCTTGCAACATCCAATAGTATTACACTTATAGTATACGAAACGTCCTTTTGCAATATATGCTGTTAATGGTTGACCACAGTCAATACAATAAAGATGCCTTTTAAGAGGGAATTTATCATTAATACGCTCTATATTCTTAAGTCTCTCCATATCCTCCCCGGAAATCTCAAAATCCA
>DALZBD010000378.1:0-4353 GCA_031977515.1 Bacteroides sp.
CGCTGCCATAGGGGTTTATTCCCAATTGGCTTACAAGTGTTTTGGAGGCAGTATCTGCTGCTTTCTCTGCGGATGCTCCGGCATCCAGTTCTCCATTACGTATGGCTTCCCAGTAAAGTTCGAAATACTGATCCGTATTTACCTGTTTGTAATCTTTGCGGGCTCTGTTGGAAAATCCGAATTTAGTAGTCAACTCAATATGAGGGCTCTGGTCTCTTTTTCCCTGTTTGGTGGTGATCATGATTACTCCGTTTGCTGCTCTGGAACCATATAAAGTAGCCGAAGCCGCATCTTTCAATACAGTTATGGATTCAATATCTGACGAAGAGATCGAATTCAGACTTCCCTCGTAAGGAACACCATCCAATACATAGAGCGGTGCACTGGAAGCGTTGACGGAACCGACACCACGGATACGTATGGTTGCATCTGCACCTGGCTGCCCGGAAGAAGAGAAAGACTGTAGGCCAGGTACCGTTCCCTGCAATGCTTTCGACACGTTGCTGACCTGAGACTTTTCGATGATAGCGCTACCTATATATCCGGCAGATCCGGTGAAGGTAGATTTCTTTGCAGTACCATACGGGACGGTGATAACGAGCTCTTCAAGCTGTACGGCGGATTCTCTGAGTTCCACATCTATAGTGCTGTTGTTGTTTACTTTCTGAGTGAACGTGTTGTAGCCAATAAAAGAGAAGACAAGTTCGTCGTCCGCTTTTACCTTTAATTGATAATTCCCGTTTATATCTGTGATCGTTCCCACAGAGGAGTTGCTTTTTACGGTGATGGTGACTCCTGCCAGAGGCTCTCCGTCCGAAGAGACTTTACCCGACACGGTAATGTCCTGCGCATATAGCGTCAATGTACCCAGAAAGGCACATAATAAAATATATAATCTGTTCATAAATTTAATACTTGATTAAGGAAAGTGAGGGTTTTCGTTTTTTCCTCTCGTGAAAGTCGGTGGTTTGAGAAGATACACACTTTGTGTTGTATTCTCAGAATGAGATGGTATTCAGCAACGCATTCGTTGCATACAGCAAGGAGTTTGTAAACAGTGATTGAGCAAGTGTGTGTTGAATTTGTCCCTGATAGACCTTGTCTTTGCCTGCGGCCTGAAATAATCTTTTTCCATACAATCTCTTTTAGATAAACTTTTATGTTTTTAAATAAAATTATGGTGCAAAGATAGGTAGTAAGGAAAGACCGGATAATACCCTATTTGTGGTATTTATGTAACACATAGATAGTATAATGGGAGGGATTGTGAGAAAAATGATGGGAAAGTGTGGGATGTGGTGTGTTTTTATATGTGAAACTATATTGGTGTTGAATATATGATTTTCGGTGTATCTGTAGCCTTGAAGAGGTGTTACAAGTTGGCCTGGGGTTAGGAAGGTCTGAGGTGCGAAGACCGACGCCACCCCAGGTATTTATATATCATTCAAGAAAAAAGAGTTCTGTAGGAACGATACAAAGAGTATATATCGGATATACTATTTTTTGTGTCGTTCCTACAGAACTCCTGGTAAAGATCAACTTTAAAAGTCCTGGGGTGGCGTTCGCTCCGGTTCCCTGCGCTTCACTTACCCCAGGCTAACTTGTAACACCTCTTCAAGGCTACAGATACATTGTGAAATGTATAATGTTATACATTCTATATAAGCTATATCCTACATGGATAATATATTGAGCTTAATAGAGGCACAATATGATCAATAGGTATCCACATAATTAATGGAGGTACCCACATGGTATATATACGAAAGAGTTGTTATACCTTATTTATATAACAACTCTTTCGTATATGTCAATCCCCTTCTGCCGGGGAAATAAAGCCAGTTAAGAATTTACCTCAACAGCTCCTCATATTCCGGCGACTGAATGATCTCCAATGCACGTATCACACTGCGGTTGGTGGTATTGATCACCCGGAAATACTCCGTCATGTCCCACAGATCCCGTGCGATGAGAGCTTTCAGTTGGGTTTTGATCAGGGGCAGAGAGGTCTGGTATTGCTCTTCATTGAATTCGATATTCTCTTCTGCTGCCAGTTCCCGCATCCGTGTAAGGAACGATTCGTCGATCTCAAATCTTTCGTTGAATGTATCGAACTTCTTATATGTGGAAAGAAGTTGATTGCGGTTGCGATCGATGTATTGCATGGTCACTTTCAGGATCACTCCTTTGGCTACCAGGTTGCGGTGATAATCTGTATACAGGGTAGTGTCGATAGGCACGAACACGTCCGGCATGATACCTCCTCCCCCATATACTTGGCGGTTTGAATTGAGTGTATAGGTGATGAGGGAGTCTGCGAAATGGATGCTGTCGGCATGCTGCAATTCTCCCCGGTTGTATCTTTCGAGCAGGTCGCGGCGATAGCGGCGGGAGTTACTTTCCAGACTTTCTGTGGAGAGGGTATCGGTTGCCAATGCGCTGCTTTCATAAGGCTTTTGTATACTTCTCCCGGAGGGGGTATAGTACCGGGCGATGGTCAGCCGGATCATGGAACCATCCGGAAGGTCGATGGGGCGTTGTACCAGTCCCTTGCCAAACGAACGACGTCCTACAATGACCGCACGGTCCCAGTCCTGCACTGCACCTGCCACGATCTCGCTGGCAGAGGCCGAATATTCATCCACCAGTACAATGAGTCGTCCGTTTTTGAACTTTCCGTCTCCTTTGGCCAGAAAGTCACTCCGCCTGGAAGCCCTTCCTTCGGTATATACGATCAGTTCCCTTTGTTGCAGGAACTCATTGGTTATGTCAATGGCTGCATTCAGATATCCTCCTCCATTGCCTTGCAGGTCCACGATCAGGTCTTTCATGCCTTTTTTCTGCAACGTTTTCTGCGCCTCCGAAAATTCTTCCGCTGTGGTGGCACCGAAACGGTTGACACGGATATACCCTGTCTTTGGCTGGATCATATACGATGCATCAAGGCTGAAAATGGGGATCTTGTCTCGTTTGACAGTGAAGCGGAGCGGTTCTTCGACGTCGCGACGTACAATAGTCAGGTCCACTTTGGTTCCTTTTGGTCCGCGCAACCTGCTCATGATCTCTTCCTGGCTCATCTTCACACCCGCAATGGCTGTATCATTGACCGCGATGATACGGTCACCGGCCAGAATACCTACTTTTTCCGAAGGACCGTTGCTTACAGGCTGTACAATGAACAGGGTGTCTTCTACCATCTGAAACTGTACACCGATCCCTTCAAAGTTGCCCTGTAGCGGTTCGTTCATCTTTTTTACCTCTTCCGCATCCGAATAGGTAGAGTGCGGATCGAGTTTGTCGAGCATTTCGATGATAGCAGCCTCTACCAGCTTATCCTCATTCACCTCATCCACATACAGGTTGGAAATAGCGAATTCCGCCATCTGCAACTTGCGTGCGGCAGGGCCGTTGACTGTCTGGGCCTGTACTGTGACAGTCACAGCCACAAACAAAATATAGAGTATTTTTTTCATTTCGTTATTTTTTTATAACTCCATTCCCTGCGGCAGGAATGAAGAAATGTCCTTGTTGTAACGAAGCAGTTCGCGGACAATGGTCGAACTGATGCCGGTGAGTTCGGGTTCGGTAAACAACAGGATCGTCTCTACCCCGGCCAGTTTCCGGTTGATATCGGCAATGGTCTCTTCGTACTCAAAATCCTTTACAGTGCGGATACCTCTTACAATAAAAGGTGCCTCCACCTCCCGGGCAAAGTCGACCGTCAGGGAGTTGTAAGACATCACCCGTATGCGTGGTTCCTCCCGGTAGAATCTGCGGATCATCTCCTCCCTCTGCGAAAGCGGGAAATAAGAATTCTTATTTTCATTGATTCCGATACTGATCACAATCTCATCCATAAAAGTCAACGCACGGCGTACCACAGACTCGTGTCCGATGGTGAAAGGATCGAAAGTTCCCGGGAAAATAGCTCTTTTCATATAGTTATGCAATGTCTTCCTCAATAACCAGATTGTCGATAATAAAGTTCTGGCGCTCCATCGTGTTCTTACCCATGTAGAATTCAAGAAGTTCCTTCACCAGGTCGTTTTTCCGGAGAGATACCTGCTCCAGGCGCATGTCTTTACCGATGAAGTGCTTAAACTCATTCGGAGAGATCTCACCCAGCCCTTTGAATCGGGTGATCTCGGGATTGGGTCCCAGCTCTTTGAGTGCGTGGATACGCTCTTCTTCCGTATAACAGTAAATTGTTTTCTTCTTGTTGCGTACCCGGAAGAGAGGGGTCTGCAGGATATGTACATGCCCTTTCTTGATGAGGTCCGGAAAGAATTGCAGGAAGAAGGTAATCAGCAGCAGACGAATGTGCATACCGTCCACATCGGCATCGGTAGCCAC
>DALZBD010000379.1:0-4344 GCA_031977515.1 Bacteroides sp.
AAATTCCTGAATAATATCTTTATACTTGCAGTACAGTGAATAAGGACAGTTTTTACAGTAATTATTAAATCTAATATATATGCTCTTATCATTTCATATCGAATACCGGACCAACTGGGGAGAAGAAGTACGGTTGATCGGTTCGGCGCCTGAAACAGGCAGTAATGACCCTTCACAAGCACTTCCTCTACTGACAGTAGACGGAACACACTGGTCGGTGGAAAAAGAATTCCAAATTGACGACGAAACAAAGTTCACTTACGGGTATGGAGTTTTTCGTGACGGACAATTGATACGTAAAGAATGGGACAACCTGCCCCGAACACTGTGTCTGTCCAATGACGCAAAAAGGAAATATGATGTCTATGACACATGGAAAACCATTCCTGAAGACCAGTATTTCTACAGTTCGGCTTTCACCGAAGTCCTTCTGGCCCATGCCCAACGCTGCGAAAAACCCAAATCTTATAAGAAGGGGTTGATTATCAAAGCGTATGCTCCGCGGTTGCAGGGAGACTACTGTCTGGCTATCTGTGGCAATCAGAAGGTTCTGGGAGACTGGGATCCGGAAAAAGCCTGCCTCATGAGCGACGTGTCTTTTCCGGAATGGCAGACGGAGCTTGATCTCAGTAAATTGACATCCCCCCTGGAATATAAATTTGTATTATACAACAAGAAAGAAAAACGGGTAGAAGGTTGGGAAGAGAATCCAAACCGATATCTGACTGTGCCCCAGTTGAAGCAGAATGAGGTATATGTGCTCTCTGACAGATTTGTGCATTTCGATATGCCCGCCTGGAAAGGTGCGGGAGTGGCCATTCCGGTATTCTCGCTGAAATCGAAAAACAGTTTTGGCGTCGGAGATTTCGGGGACATGAAAAAAATGGTCGACTGGGCAGTAAGTACACAGCAAAAAGTAGTACAGATATTGCCGATCAACGATACGACCATGACCGGAACCTGGACCGACTCTTACCCTTACAGCAGCATCTCCATCTATGCATTCCACCCGATGTATATGGACCTCAAACAACTGGGCAAGCTGAAAGACAAAGACCGCATGAATGAGTTCACTGCCAGACAGAAAGAACTCAACGAACTTCCGGCTATAGATTACGAAGCAGTAAATAAGGTGAAATGGGATTATTTTCACCAGATCTACGAACAGGAAGGAAAAAAAGTACTGTCCTCCAAAGGTTTCCAGGATTTCTTTGTTGCCAACAAAGAATGGCTGCAACCTTATGCTGCTTTCAGCTACCTGCGCGACACATACCACACCCCGAATTTCCACACATGGCCTGCTTATACAACGTATAAAGCGGAAGAGATCGAAGCACTCTGCCAGGACGGTTCTTCTGCCTATCCGCAAATTGCCCTTTACTATTATATACAGTACAACCTGCACCTGCAACTGCTGGATGCCAGCAAGTATGCACGCGAACATGGTGTTGTACTGAAAGGTGATATACCTATCGGTATCAGCCGCAACAGTGTGGAAGCCTGGACAGAGCCCCATTACTTCAACCTGAACGGACAGGCAGGTGCTCCTCCCGACGACTTCTCTGTGAATGGACAGAACTGGGGATTACCGACCTACAACTGGGATGTCATGGAGCAGGACGGATATGCCTGGTGGATGAAACGTTTCCGCAAGATGTCCGAATACTTCGATGCCTACCGTATCGACCATATCCTCGGTTTCTTCCGTATCTGGCAGATACCAATGCATGCCGTACATGGATTGCTCGGACAGTTTGTGCCCGCACTGCCCATGTCGAAAGAGGAAATAGAAGGTTACGGACTTCCCTTCCGGGAAGATTTCTACCTGAAGCCTTATATACATGAATATTTCCTGGGAAAAATGTTTGGCCCACATACGGACTTCGTGAAACAGACTTTCATCGAGACTACAGATACCTGGGAGGTATACCGAATGCGCCCCGAATTTGATACCCAACGGGAAATAGAGACTTATTTTACAGGCAAAGATGACGCAGATAGCATCTGGATAAGGGACGGATTGTATGCATTGATCAGTGATGTGCTTTTTGTACCTGATCATAAAGACCCGGGTAAATACCATCCACGTATCGGGGTACAACATGACTTCATCTATCAGGCGCTGAACGACTGGGAAAAGGCAGCATTCAATCGCCTGTACGACCAATACTATTATCACAGGCACAATGATTTCTGGCGCGATCAGGCGATGAAAAAACTCCCGCAGCTCACTCAGTCTACACGTATGCTTGTATGTGGGGAAGACCTCGGTATGATCCCGGATTGTGTGGCATGGGTGATGAACGACCTGCGTATCCTCAGTCTGGAAATCCAACGAATGCCCAAAGACCCCACTCACGAATTCGGATACCTGGATCAATATCCCTATCGTTCCGTATGTACGATCTCTACACATGATATGTCTACGTTGCGCGGATGGTGGGAAGAAGATTACCAGCAGACCCAACGGTATTTCCATACCATGTTGGGACATTATGGAGAAGCGCCGGTGGTAGCCACTCCTGAGATTTGCGAAGAGGTAGTCCGGAATCACCTGTACAGCAACTCTATGCTTTGCATACTTTCTTTTCAGGACTGGCTTGCCATGGATGCCGTATGGCGCAATCCGGATGTACAGGGAGAGCGCATCAATGTTCCGGCCAACCCCAGACACTACTGGCGGTATCGTATGCACTTGACTCTGGAAGAGTTGATGAAAGCCGATAGCCTGAATGAAAAGATCAGGCAACTGATCAGGGATACAGGAAGAGATCCTCAGAAGTAAGCAAATGCCTTTTCAGACATACGAACAAAAGGACAGATAGTTAATAGATGAATGATCCACAAGTCTGAGTTTCTTTTGTTCCTATGTTCTTCTGTCTGAAAAAAGCGCACCCTATATTCTACCTTTATTTTTTATAAAAACCTCTGTCTGCCCCTATATAGCAAGGGAGACAGAGGTTTTTTAACTTTTCATATCCACGACGAAAACATTTTATCATCTTGTTTATTTGCAGGATAGTGTATCTTTGTATCCGTAAAAAAAACCAGAATGCTACATCCCGCAAATCAACGTATCGAATTTATAGACCTTACCAAAGGCATTTGTATTATCCTCGTTGTGATGTCGCACATTGGTGGAGCATTTGACCGTCTCGACAGCCACTCTATGATAGCTGCTTTCCGAATGCCTCTCTATTTCTTTATTTCAGGATTATTCTTCAAATCCTACGATGGATTTCACGGATTCACACTTCGTAAGGTAAATAAATTGCTGATACCCTTTCTGTTTTTCTATACAGGGGCATTTCTACTTAAATATGTAGTCTGGGTAGTAGCTCCCGGCACGTTTCAGCAGCCGGTCAGTTGGAGCGAACTGCTTGTTATCTTCCAGGGGCATAGCCTGATCAGGTTCAACCCTCCTATCTGGTTTCTGGTAGCTCTGTTCAACTGCAACATTCTTTTCTACCTGGTGCATTACCTGAGAAAGCGGGTGGGAATGATGATGATTGTGATCCTTCTGATAGGTGCGACAGGATTCTTTCTGGGGAAAAAACAGATTGTCCTTCCCCTTTACATAGATATTGCCATGACAGCCCTTCCTTTCTATGCCGGAGGATTCTGGATACGCCGATACAATTTCTTTCTGTTCCCTCATCGCCTGGACAGATTCATTCCCATCATTGTGATCCTCTCCGCCTTTATACTCTACTTCTCCTCTTCCTCACCGGGAATGCGCACCAACCATTACAGTGGCAATATATTCCAATTATACATCGCTGCATTCGCCGGTATATTTTCGATTATGCTGCTCTGCAAAAAGATCAAACATATACCTGTTATTTCCTATTTGGGCAGATATTCCATCATTACACTGAGTATACATGGGCCTATCCTGCACTTTACACACCAGTTGGCCGCACGCTTTCTGCACAACGAATGGCTACAGGCATTTGCACTGCTATTCCTTATTTTAGCGATCTCTATCTTAAGTACTCCTGTCTTCCTAAAGGTAATCCCACAGGTGGTCGCTCAGAAAGATTTTATCAAGATCACGAATTGCGAGGAACCGGAAAAATAAGTCGCTCTGTATATGTGTATGACTATTTGTAAAGGATAACCAGGAGCATATTTGCCCGTTGGTAATTTGTTGTTTGTTGGGTTATTTGTGATTCTGAGACGCAAGGTATTGCGTCTCTACAAGTGTATCAATTTCAAAAGAAAACACAAACAGTGTAGAGGCTGTCTCAAAATGGCCAAAAGGGCACGCAGATGACGCAGACAAGCGCAGATTTACGCAGATAATATTTTTAAGACATTCATTATCAAAGAAGTAATTATCTG
>DALZBD010000380.1:0-4316 GCA_031977515.1 Bacteroides sp.
TTTTGTTTCTGCTTTTGTGCATGGCTGGTGTTCAGATCGGCTACAGCCAATCGGTGAAACAATCGAAGCGAAACGCGACGAAGTTTACGCTGTTCGATGAAAATGGCAATAAAGTCGGGCAGATGAGAAGATCTATCTGGAAAGATACATTTACCCTCCTGGATGAGTCGGGCAACAAGACCGGGGAAATCGTGCCGTCCCGCTGGGATGAAAACAGATATTTCGTCAAAGATGAAGCGGGCAACAAGACAGGAGAAATAAGAAGAAATCCGTGGAACGAAGATAATTACGATGTGTATAACACATCCGGCAAAAAGACGGGAACGTATACAAGGAAACTGTTTTCTAACGAATGGGTATATAAAGATAAGTAAGGAATATATATAAACAAATAGGTATGTAAAGGTAAATAAAGAACAGATAGGTAGGGGTAACTAAAATCAATATATAAACTATTCTCTCAGTATAGATTTGACTTTACTGTTTTCATTTGTTCACTCTCTAACTAATCATTTTAACCTTGGCCATTTTGTGTGTGGCATGTGTGTTGGAATATATGCCATTCTACTCTCTCTCTTTAACTCCCCCCGGAGCTTGGCTGCGGGGGGAGTTGTTTGATGCGGGTACGTTCTAAGGAAAATATAAATTATATATTACTATCTGTCTGTAGCCCGGAATAATTTCATTTTCTCCTTTAAATTGTGTCTCTGAATTCTTCTTATTTATGTCTCTGAATTTTTCGGTTATCCGCAAGTTCTTCGTATCTTTGTAGTGCCAAGTTTTTTTATTACATTTTATTCATTTACTACTATGCGGATATCTCATTTGAGAAGATATAGAGGCAGGCTTACGGGTGCAAGTCCCGGAGATATTTTATTTGCATACATGAATCATGTTGTAATAGGAATACTTGGCGAGACCTGCCTTTTTTTTATTAACCATTTTATTTTTTAAAGAATTATGCCAAGTATTCCAAAAAAGAAAAGCAACACCACTTCCGTTGCTAAAAAGTCCAATCTTTCCGTTGCGGTCGTTCCCCACATTCTTGTTCTGAACAACTCTGAACACATTGACACCTCTGCCTGCGGGACTTCCCATCCGGCAGACCTTCCTCCTGTATTTTATTTGCCCGGTGGTACATCTCCCGGCTACATTCGCAGACTGACCATTACCAATTTTCACAGTATTCAGTACCGCAAACCGGATTATTACAACCAGAAATATGAATTTGAAGTGCCTCAGATCAAGCTTTCCGGCAAATGGCTGGAGAAGGCAGGCTTTCCCATGCGTGGCACTGCGGAGATCTTTGTCAGTGACGGTCTGCTGGTGATCAGGCCGGTGAAAGAATAGAAAAAAATCCATTGGATAGATAGGGTGTGGCACAAGTGAATGTACATTTGTCACACCCTATATTGTTTCTTTACCTTCACCAACTGTTACACCGTCACCCCCGTCATCCGTCCCCCGTCCCCCGTCACCGGGGAGTTGTACTCCCCGGTATTATACTATAAGGAGTTATACTCCGCCTCTCTGTTCCTATTATCTCTTTTATAATAAAAACATTTTTGCGGACTAAAAGTCCTTATAGTAACTTCACCGGGAGTACAACTCCCGGTGGTCTGTGGTCGGTGTGGTCGGTGAGTACAACTCCCGGTGGTCTGTTGGTCGGTGGAGTCTGTGATGGTTTATATTTTAGGGATTTTCAATACTCCTTGTCCACCGCAATAATCAATAGCAGAGCTATACTTATATTCTTCCGCATGATTCACAAATTCTGCCCGTACGGGATTCAGGTGAATATAGTGTAGCTTTTGGAGCAGATAATATTCACTGACCAGCGGCTGTACATCGTTGCCTTCCTGCCAGAATCTATACTCTTTGATTTTCGGATCGTTCTTTCCCGCATACGCAAACCTGCCCAACATCCATTCGCGTCGGCTTTCCTTCATATCCTTCTGCAAGGTCTCTATGATCTTACGGCTTGTATGTCGTTTAAAGTCACGCAGGATATCCGAAAGAGTCGATTCGCCTCTGGCCTCCGCGATGAGATGCAGGTGATTGGTCATCAATACCCAGGCATAGATCACCAGTCCTTTCTGTTGCATACAAAACTCCAGTGAGTCTGCCACAATGTGTTTATAAACAGGACGTGAAAAAATATCCACCCAGTCTACTACTGTAGACGTGACAAAACATACTTCTCCCAGGACTGAGTTCTTATTGCTTGTTATCATTCTTTGTGTGAGGTTTAGTTTTCTTCATCTTCTTCTTTATTTATTCTTCGCCAGATACTCCCGCGGCGACACCCCGTAAAACTCCTTAAACACCCGGCTGAAATACTTCGGATTGTCGATCCCCACCTGAAACGCTACCTCCGTGACACTATGCTCGCCCGACAGCAACAGATTGGCTGCCCGTTTGAGGCGGATCATGCGGATAAACTCCGTAGGCGCATTGCCTGTCAGTTGTGTGATCTTGTTGTAGAGCAGCGTGCGGCTCAGCGCCAGTTCGCTGCACAGCATGGAGATGTTCAGTTCCGGATTGTCGATATGTTTTTCGATAAACGCCAGCAGCTTTTCCATGAATTCGCTGTCCGTCTTGTTGGATAGTTCGAGGGCGTTGTCGCTCTTCAGCTTCTCTAAGCACTGCCGTTGCGCCGTACGTTGCAATTCAAACAGGTTTTCCAGCTTGCTCTTCAGTACCTCCTTGTCAAACGGTTTGCGGATGTAGTCAATAGCCCCTGCCCGCATCCCTTCGCGCATGCTCTCTGTCTCCGTGACTCCCGTGAGCAGCACTACCGGGATGTGCGACGTCTTCACATTCTCTTTCAGGCGGCGGCACAGCTCGATGCCCGTCATCCCCGGCATCAGCAGGTCCGAGAGGATCAGGTGCGGGCAGAAGCGATCCGCCTCCTCCAGTGCCTCCCGGCCGCCCGCACACACCTGCACCTGATACTCTTCGCAAAGCGACATCTTCAGGTAGTGTGACATCTGCGGGTCATCTTCCACAATGAGGATACGCGTGCCCGGCGTGTTGATCTCCTCCTCGTGGTCCACTACGCGAATCGCTGTCCGCTCCGTGGGAGTATGCCGCACCTCCTCCTCATACTCCCGTGGGAAAGACAGGAAAAACTCCGTGCCCTCGCCCAGCTTGCTGCGCAGGGAGATCTTGCCCCGGTGCAGGGCCACCAGCGACCCCACCAGCTTGAGGCCGATGCCGCTGCCGATCTCCTCCGAGTTGATCGCATTCGCCGCCCGGAACACATGGCGGAAGATCATCCGCTGGTCGCGGGCAGAGATGCCGATGCCCGTGTCGCGCACCCGCAGGTACCACCTGTGCGCATCCGCCGATGCCTCGATCCGGATCTTGCCGCCGTAGGGAGTATACTTCACCGCATTCGAAAGCAGGTTGTCCAGGATGCGCGATACCTTCTCCTTGTCGAACCAGATCTCCTCCCGGGCCGACTCCTCGCACACACACTCCACGGCGATAAACTTATTTCCCGCCACCAGCCGGAACGAATCCGTACGGTGTCTCAGAAAGCTCTCCAGCGATTGCCGCGAGACCACCAGCCGGCTCGCATGCAGGGAGATCCGCTGGAAGTCCAATAGCTTCTCCACGTAATGCGTCAGCTTCGACGAGTTGGACAGCGCCATCTCCAGCAACTGTCCCGGCCTGCCCTCCGCGGGCAGTTCCTGCTGCAGGTCTTTCAGCGGCGCCTGTATCAGATTCAGCGGCGTGAGCAGGTCATGCGCCGTGGTCACGAAGAAATCGATCTTGCTCTCCGTCGCCCTCTTCTCCTGCCTTTTCTGCATCAGGCGGTAGAGATACGTCAGGAAAAGCAGCAGGATCAGGACATATCCCGTGATGGCCGGAGCGCTCACCCACCACGGTTTGTCGATCTGCACGCGCAGCGTCTTCTCCGGCTGGCGTATGCCGTCTATGATGGAGCACACCCGGAACGTATAGTGGCCCGGTGGCACACGCGAGTAGGAGACCCTGTCGATGGGCGACGGGGGCGACCACTCCAGGTCGTGCCCCTCCAGATAGTAGGAGTAGAGCGTCTTGCGGGGCGTCTGGAAGTTGGGCGTGGTGAAATGGAACGCGAAGAAATTGCGGTTGTGCGCCAGCCGGATGCTCTCGCTGCGCCATACAGGCTCCGTGAGCACGCTGCCCGGCTCTCCCGCGTAGACCGGTTCGTTGAAAAGGTCGAAGCGGTGTATCCACGTCTCGTAGCGGTGCGCCGTCTCCGCCTTGCGGATCTCCTCCGGATGAAACAGGATCGCACCATCCGGCGTGCCCAGGAGCATCTGTCC